>JAHDSS010000464.1 GCA_018432565.1 Kiritimatiellia bacterium | reverse complement strand
CGGCGAAGGGGAGCTGATGCGGCGGCTGGAACTGCTGAAGAAGAAGCTGGCCGCGGAAGGGCTGTTTGCCGAGGAGCGCAAGCGGCCGCTGCCGGCCCTGCCGCAGCATGTGGGCATCGTGACGTCGCCGACGGGCGCGGCGATCCGCGACATTCTGCAGGTGCTGGACCGCCGGTTTGCGAATCTCCATGTGGTGATCGCCCCCGCGCGGGTGCAGGGAGCGGGCGCGGCGGAGGAAATTGCCGAGGCCATCGGCCGGCTGAACGCCCTCGGCGGGCTGGATGTCCTGATCGTGGGGCGGGGCGGGGGCAGCCTCGAGGATCTGTGGTGTTTCAACGAAGAGGTCGTGGTGCGGGCCATTGTGCGCTCGGCGGTCCCGGTGATTTCCGCCGTGGGCCACGAGATTGACTGGACCCTGAGCGACTTTGCCGCGGATGTGCGGGCGCCGACGCCCAGCGCCGCGGCGGAACTGGTGGTGAAGGGCAAGGATGAACTGGAGCGGCGGGTGGCGGATGCCCGCCGCCGCCTGGCCCTGGGCGCGCGCGCCGCGGCGGTGGCGTTTCGCCACCGCCTGGACCGGGCGGCGCGGACGCCCGGCCTGCGCGACCCGCTGCAGGCCGTGGCGCGCCGCCAGCAGCAGGTGGATTTCATGGCGGTGCGCCTGCAGAAGGCGCTGGCCGGCCTGCCGCAGCTGGTGCGCCAGCGCACGGCGGCGGCCGCCGGCCGGATGGAGCAGGCGGCACGGCGGCGGCTGGAGGACGCGCGGCGCGGCCTGAAGCATGCCGACGCGCAGCTGCGGATGCTGAATCCCCGCGCCGTGCTGGCACGCGGCTACAGCCTGACGCGCCTGCCGGACGGCACGGTGCTGCGGTCCGCGGCCGAAGCGCTGCCCGGCACGCGGTTGAGAACGGAATTGGCGGATGGTACGGTGAACTCCATCGTGGACCCGGTGAAAGGAGAACGACATGGCGGCGGAAAAGAAGGAAAAGGCCCGGAGCTTCGAGAAGGCCCTGGAACGGCTGGAGGAAATCGCGTCGGCGATGGAAAGCGGCGATCTCGGTCTCGAAAAGATGGTGGAAGCCTTCGAGGAGGGCCAGAAACTGGTCAAGCTCTGCTCTTCGAAGTTGAATGAGGTCGAGAAAAAGATCGAACTGTTGGTCAAGAAGGCCGACGGGTCGGTGGAGACCGCTCCGTTCGAAGGCGGGGAAGGCTGAGGGGGGGCAATATCCACTCATCCATATCCCATCCCATGATATCCATTGTCCCAATAAACCAGCCGCCGGGTAACGCCGGGAGGCAGAAGTGAAAACCGGAATGGTTGGAATCCGGGTGCTCGTGGTCTGCGGGTGGTTGTTCGGGGCGTCGTGGGCGTTCGGGGCGGCGACGAATCCGCCGGGGAGCCTGGGGCCGGTGTTGCCGGTGCTGGAGGTGGTGTCCACCAATCTGCCGATGCCGGCGATCTTCCAGGCGCCGGAAACCCTGGCGCAGGGCTTCCAGAGTCCCGACGGCCTGGCGCTGGACGCGGAGACCGGGGACCTCTATCTGACAGATGAAGACGCATCGGCAATTGTCCGGATCCGGCCCGACGGCACCAAGCAGACGGTCATGGATTCCCGCACGCCGATCTACGAGGTGAGCGGAACCCACCGCACCCAGGTGGCCGGCCTGCGCTCGCCGGAAGGGCTGGCGCTGGATAAAGAGGGCCGGCTGTTTGTGGTGGAGGATTTTCCCGGCGGACGGCTGCTGGTCTTTGACATTCGCGGGCCGGTCCGGCGCAGCCGGATGGAGGGCGAGGTGGTGCGCTTGCCGCTCCAGAACAGCCGCTTTGCCTGGGAATCCGTCGCGATTGGCCCGGCGGGCGAACTGCTGCTGGCGGGCTCCAGCCTGGAGGATGTCACGGGAACCGACGGCCGGGGGGATCTGTTCATGGGGGTGATCCTGCACCGGGATGCCAGCGGCGACTGGTGGCTGCTGCTGAATCACGCCATGACCAGCTACTCGGGCGTCTGCTTTTCGCCGGATGGCCGCTACGCCCTGATGACGGCGGAGATTCCCGGCCTGGTGGGATGCGTGGACCTGCGGACGCGCATGGTGCGGACGTTTCTGTGGGACATGACGTTTCACTCGCCGGAAGGGGTTTGTTCCCTGCCGGGCGGCGCCTTTCTCGTGGCGGAGGAATCCGGCAAGATCTTCCGGATGGACCCCACGTCGGGAGGGGTTCAGCTCGTGTACGAACACGACGGCACCGTGGAATCGGTTCTGTGGGATGCCGGCAGCCGGCGCCTGCTGCTGACCGATGACCGCCACGGGCAGGTGGTGGCCGTGCCCCTGAAACGGGGAGAGCATTTGCGCCGCGCCGCCGGAAAGATCGACGATATCGCGTTCATCGAGGAAGCCACGCCGGTGGACATGGTGCCCCGGCGGTGTCCCGACTATCTCGCGGAGGTGCTGAAGCTGGGCGGTTACGATCCGGAAGTGGCGCGCGGCGGCGTGGAATTCCAGCAGTTCGCCAAGCGCTACTGCCTGGTGGCGGTGGATGCGGCCGTCAATCTGATGCCGGGACATCCGCCGGTCGAGGACCCCATCGAACGCATTCAATTCGTGGTGATCGCCCCGTATCTGGTTGGCTACCAGGAAGGCGAGCTGCTGTGGTCGTCCAGCGGGTTCACGGTGGTGATGCAGTCCGGCCGGACGATGAAGACCGAGCTGGTGAAGCGGCAGGTGATCGGCGGGGATCTGATGGAAGCGCGCTTCACGCCGGTGGGCGGGTCCACCATCGCCCTGCCCATGCCGTTTTCCGCGCGGATCAATTCCGAAGGCCATGTGGCCGTCAATTTCCTGGGCATGGGGGTGATGGCGGACTTTTACCTGGTGCTGGACACGAACGAGCCGGACAACAGCCTCATGGTCGTGGTCCAGCCGAACGGATTTGTGCATCAGTACCAGCTGAGCCTGCCGCCCCGGAGAAGACGCAGCCACTGGGTGATTGCCCTGGAACGCCAGGGCCCGGACACCTGGCGGAATCTGCCCATGCCCCGGTAGGGACACCAACGACCCACGACCGGCAGCCGGGAGAGCCATTTAACGCAAGGGGCGCAAGGGGCGCGAAAGGAACGCAAGAGAATTTTCGGGAGAAGAGGATGGGAAGAGGGGGGAGGGTTCAGAGGGCAGGGTTCAGGGGGGAGTCAATATTCAATGTCCAACAGGGAATATCCAATGTCCAAGGGGAGGGCGATTTGGTGTCGCCAGAAGTCTCCCTCGTAGCGCGGGGCTCCCGTCCCGCGCGGATCCTTTCACCCGCACGCGACAGGAGCCGCGTGTCACGAAGGTAATTGGTTGTGTGGCTGTCATTCCGAGCGGAGTCGAGGGATCTCGGCCTGGTCCCGAAGCCAGGCCATTGGGAAGGGGCCGAGATATTCCGACTCCGGCGCTGCGCGTCTTCGCTCAATATGACTTGGGCGTGCACTTATTGAGTCGTAGAAAAGTGTGTTGCAGTTTTGGTTCCGGGCACCCGCCACTCGCATGGTGGGGAAGCCAAGTTGGGCTCCCGCCTTCGCCGAGGCTACGGCGGGCAAGCCCACGGGACAAGCCCGAGGGGGGGCACGCCGGCTGAGTTCGTCACCTGCGGAAGCAATACTCAGTAATCGCAGATGCGCCATGCGCCCTGCGGCCAAAGAACCGGAAGCGCTTGAACGGGGCGGGGGGATGGGGTACAAGTCGGGGACTTTTTTACACAAAGGAGCCGGACATGAGTATCGAACATTCCAACGATCAACTGTTCCAGGGGCTGGTGATTTCGCTGGCGGCGGCGACGATGCAGCAACTGGGCAAGACGCTGAATCCGCTGACGAACAAGGTCGAAAAGAACCTCGATGCGGCGCAGTCCACGATTGACATGCTGGACATGCTGGAGGCGAAGACGAAGGGCAATCTGAGCGATGCCGAAGCCAAGCTGCTCAAGAACGTCCTGGCGGAGCTGAAGCTGAACTACGTGGAGACGATGAACGAGAAGCCGGCGGACGAACCCAAGCCGGCGGCGGCAGAGCCCCCGGCGGCAGAGCCGAAAGCGGAGGAGAAGCCCGATGCGAAGCCGGAACAGGCCGGCTGACCCATGCGGCTTCGTTTCCCGCGACCCAAACGGCTGCTGACGCTGGCGCTGCTGGCGGCGGCGGTCGCGGCGGGGATCTGGTGGCTGGGGGTTATCCCGTACGATCCGCTGGCGATCTACCGTCCGGTGCCGGCGTCGGCGACGGTCGTGGGGCGGCATCTGGCGCTGCCCGAGCGCTGGGGAGATCTGCTGGCGAATCCGCTGGCCCTGGCGCTGATGCGCACGGCGGGGGTGGATCCGGACGAGGCGGCGGCGCTGGCGGACGACGCGGAATCGCGGAAGTGGTTCGACAAGCTGGCGGGCCGGGAAGGGGTGCTGGCCTATCTGCCCGGGCGGTTCGGGGCCCCGCCGGCCTGGATGGCCGTCAGCCATCTGGGCGGCGAAAGCCAGAAGCTGCGCTGGCAGCTTTCCCTGTTCGATGTGCCGGGATTTGACCGGTTGACGCAGTTCCCCGGCCGGTCGGTCTGGCGCGTGGACTCGCCGGACCTGGATCCGCGCCAGCATCTGGTGATCGCCTTCGGCGAGGGGGTGCTGATGGCCTGCCTGTCGGAGAATCTGTATGCGATGGCCGAGGTGCTGGGGGCTTACGACGGCTCGGTCCGCCGGCTGTTGGATGCGGAGCTGTCGTTCAAGCGCCTGGCCGGAAGCGACGACCGGTCGGTTCCGGACCGGTTTTGGCTGCGGGACGAAAGCGAGTGGGCGGCCGACGGCGCGCCGGGCATTCGCGTGGATGTGACGGCGCTGCGCGGCGATGCGATTGCGCTCCAGGCGGCCACCGAGGGGCTGGAACCGGTCCCGGAACTCCGCCCGCAAGCGCAGGCGGAACTGGGAGGGCTGGCGGAGCGGCTGGGGCACGCGCCCTGCGCGGTGTTCCGGTTCCGGCGCGAAGCGCTGGAAGAGCTGGTCCTCCAGCCGGGGCTGCAGCGTGACACGGCGTTTGCCCTTCGCCGGATCCTGGATGTGGCCGGCGACGAGGTGGTGGTGGCGCTGATGGACGGCGATCTGGGCGGGCGGCTGGCCTGGGGGGCGATGCGCACGCTGGGGCTGTCGGGCCTGCGGGTGCCGACGGTGCTGCTGGCAACGCCGGCGCCGGATGCCGCCGAAGCCCACGCGGGCATCCAGCGGATCCTGGATGCCGCCAATGCGCGCTACAAGGGGGCGTTTATCCTGCGGCCGGTGACGGCCGGCGCCGCCACCCTCCAGGCGCTGGAAAGCGCCGGGGGCAACGAATGGGTGGATGAACTGGCGCCTTCGGACCGCCCGGCCTATGCCGTGGCGGATGGCTGGCTGCTGGCGGCGAGCAACCGCGACGCCCTGCAAAAGCTGCTGCGCGGGGCGGCGCCTGCCTCGACACCGCCGCCGTGGGCGGCCGGCGGGGAGTCCGCCGCGGCGCTGACGGGCTGGCTGGACCTGGCGCGGAGCGGCAAGGTGGCGCGCGACGCCATCGCCACCTGGTCCATGGCCCAGGTGTTCATCGGCGGAAGCAGTTCGCAGGCGGCCCGCGAGCGCCTGAACGAGGTCAAGGCGTGGGTCGAGGCGTTTGTGCCGTTCGGCGAAGCCCGCGGATCGCTGCGCCGCCGGGCGGGGGAGTCCGTCCTGAGCGTGGATTTGGGATTGTCCGCGGGGGCCCCTCCCGCTAGGATTTCCGCACCATGAGCGACACCCTCGTCATCATTCCCACGTACAACGAAAAGGAAAACGCGGAGGCGATCGCCCGGGCGGTGCTGGAGGCCTGCCCGGAAGCCGATGTCCTGTTTGTGGACGACAACTCGCCGGACGGCACGGGGGAGCTGGCCGACCGGCTGGCGGAGGGGAATCCGCGCATCCACGTGCTGCACCGGGAAAAGAAGCAGGGGCTGGGGCGGGCGTACCTTGCGGGCTTCCGATGGGCGCTGGAACGGCCGGAGATCCGGTTCATCCTGGAGATGGATGCCGATTTTTCGCACGATCCGAAGGCGGTGCCGCAGCTGCGGTCGGCGGCGCAGACGGCGGATCTGGTGCTGGGCTCGCGCTATATCGGGGGCATCCGGGTCATCAACTGGCCGCTGAACCGCCTGATCCTGAGCACGGGCGCGGCGCTGTACGTGCGGCTGATCACGGGCATGCCCTTCACCGATCCCACCGGCGGATTCAAATGCTTCCGGCGCGAGGTGCTGGCGGCGATCGATCTCGATGGCATCCATTCGAACGGCTATTCGTTCCAGATCGAGATGACGCATACGGCGTGGCATCTGGGGTTCCGGATCGCCGAATCGCCGATCGTGTTCGAGGAGCGCCGCGAGGGGCAGTCCAAGATGAGCGGCGGCATCGTCAACGAAGCGCTGTGGATGGTCTGGAAGCTGCTGGCGCGCTGCGGCTGGCGGCGGCGCCCGCGCGTCGTGCATCCGCAGAGCGTCGCGGCGCAGGCGGGCGGGGCGGCATGACGTCCGCGGTGACCTGGCTGCGCCTGCTGCGGATCAAGCAGTGGACCAAGAACGCGGTGGTGTTCGCGGCGTTTGTCTTTGCCCTGGGCGACCGCAACCAGGATCTGTCGGCCTGGGAGCTGTGGAAGGTCTGCCTGGCGGCGCTGGCGTTTTCGCTGGTGTCCAGCGCGGTCTATATCCTGAACGATCTGCGCGACGCTCCGCAGGACCGGCTGCATCCCGTGAAGAAAAACCGGCCGATCGCGGCGGGCGCGGTGGCGAGGGCCCCGGCGCTGGGTGCGGCGGCAGTCCTGCTGGCAGCCGGCCTGGGCGGCGCGGGACGGCTCGGGACGGACCTGCTGGCCGTGATCGGCGGCTACCTGGTGCTGCAGGGGTTCTATACCCTGTGGCTGAAGCGAATCGCGCTGGTGGATGTGATCGTGATCGCGCTGGGGTTCGTGCTGCGGGCCCTGGCGGGGGCCGTGGTGATCCATGTGGTGATCAGCCCGTGG
>JAHDSS010000493.1 GCA_018432565.1 Kiritimatiellia bacterium | reverse complement strand
GTAGTAGGAAATGCCGATCCAGTTGAACACCGCATACACCCCCAGCAGGAGCAGAAAACTCTGCCCATAGACCGACCCCAGCAGGATCAGGACATAGATGAACGGCAGGGACTCCCAGATTTCAATGAACCGCTGGCCCAAGAGGTCCACCTTGCCGCCGTAATAGCCCTGCAGCGCCCCTGCCAGGGTGCCCAGCGCCATCGTGGCCAGCACCAGCGCCATGCCAAATGTCAGCGAGGTGCGCAAGGCATAGAGCATCCGCGCCGCCACGTCGCGTCCCGAGGAATCCAAGCCCAGCGGATGCCCCTTCACCGGGCGAAACGGAAAACTCACCTGCTCCCGGCTGGTTGTGAAAAGCCAGCCGGGTGTCCCCGGCGCCGGAAAGCCGTCGGGATAGACCGGATTCTCTTCCGCCACCACGGCCGTGATCCGTTCCGGCGCTTCGAGTTCCTCGCGAAACGTGACGCGCACATGCAACGGCGGCGAAGGACGGGGTTCAAAGGGTGACAGCGAGGCCCAGGCCAGACGGCCATCCGGCAGGCGGACCCGGGCATCCACCGGCCCGGCGGCACGGTTGGCCCGGCGCTCCGCCAATCCCTCCCGAATCTCCTCCGGCAGTCCCCATCCCCCCTCGCCCGGCCGGCTCGTCTCGCCCCACCCGGCATCCGGTTGGTCAGGTCGGGCGAACCCTCCGGGTGAGCCGGGGCCATCCACTGTCTGGCCCGCCGCCAGTCCGAAGAAGCCGGCGTCCCCGGCGGTCCGCACGATCCGGTCCCCGGCATCCAGATCCGCCGACGCCACCCGCGATTCCGGCACCGCCGTCACGGTCACGGTGTCCGGCAGGACGATGTGTTCGGGCGACAGGCTTTCCAGCGGTCCATGCGGAATCAACGGCCACCGCATCCAGTTGCCGCTTCCCGGGGCAAAGGCCTCGCCGGCCGCCAGCGCTCTGTAGTCCGGGCGGGTCATCCGCCCGTTGCCGGTGAAGGCATCCTCCGGATAAAACCGAAGCACCGGAACATAATTCCGCCCCTCGAACCGCACCCACAACGGCTTGTCGTTGGCAATCCATTCCGCGCACAGGCTGATGGCATAGGCGCCCAGCAGGAACCAGAACGCCCACCAGGCGCGGCGCATCCCGCGGAACCGCGCCCACCGCCGCCGCGTCACCGGATGGAAAGCCCATTTCACGCGTCAATCAACCTGATCCAAGCAGGAAAACAGGAAACACAGGAACACCGGAACATACTCATGTGCTGGACTCTTTGAATTCGCGGCCAACCCGTTTGATCGCCAGAGGAACAGAGTGAAAATTCAGAAGCAATCCCGCTCCTGTTTTCCTGGGTTTCCTGTTTTCCTGCTTGGCTGTTCACATTCCCACCTTTGTTTTCAATCGAACTGGATCCGGGGATCGATCAGCAGGTAGCACAGATCCGACAGCAGGCGGCCCAGCAGGCCGAGCAGGGAGGTCACCGCGAGAATGCCCATGAACACCATGTAGTCGCGGCTGACGATGGCATCGAGGCTCAACCGGCCCATGCCGGGTATCTCGAAGACTTTTTCAATCAGGACAGAGCCGGCGAAGAGAATGCCCAGCACGCCGCCGAACCCGGTGGCGATGGGGATCAGGGCGTTGCGAAAGGCATGGCCCCACACCGCCCGGCGCAGGCTGCCGCCCTTCGCCAGCACGGTGCGCACGTAGTCCTGCCCGATCTGCTCCAGCAGCGAGTTCTTCATCAGCAGCGTCAGCACCGCGAAGTTCCCGATCACATAGCACGACACCGGCAGGACGAAATGCGCCGCCAGATCCTTGATCCGGCCCCACGGCGACAGCAGTTCATGGTTGACCGATACGATCCCCGCCGCCGGCAGCCAATCCCAAAACCGATCGCTGGTGCCGGCGAACAGCATTTTCAGCAGCATGCCGAAGGCAAACGCCGGAATGGCGTAGCCGATGAACACGATCAGGCTGCTGGCCGCGTCGAAGGCGCTGCCGTGCCGGAGCGCCTTGGCGATGCCCAGCGGAATGCAGATCAGATAGGTCAGCACAAACCCGGAAATCCCGAACACCAGGGACACGGCGAACCGTT
>JAHDSS010000380.1 GCA_018432565.1 Kiritimatiellia bacterium | reverse complement strand
GGCAGCAAGGACCAGCGGGGGACGATCGCCACGCGCTACGGCACCAAGGCAGACCTGCATCGTCTGGTCGAGCTGTGCCACCGCTTTGGCATCCGCGTCTATTTCGATAACATCATGAACCACCGGGCCTACGACGTGCCGGGGTACAACGAGACCACGCCGATTGATGTGTTTCCGGGCATGGTGGCCGAAGATTTCCACCTGAGGACCACGTCGGACGGGTTTTATCGCAAGTGGGACAACACCCGCGACTGGAACGACGCCTGGCAGGTGATGCACCTGGGGCTGTCGGACCTGCTGGACATCGCGCACGAAACGCCCAACCAGAATTTCGGCCCCACCGAGGGAAGCTGGCACGACAAGCCGTCGATCGTGCGGCATCCGTACAACCCCGAGTACTACGACTGGCATCCGACGCTGGGGCATGTCGGGTTCAACAGCACGTCGATCACCGAGGCGGTGATCGCGGCCAATCCGGACTTTTACAAGGAAGACGTCGGCGCCTACCTGTGCCGCAACGTGCGCTGGATGATGGACACCACGAAGGCCGATGGCTTCCGGCTTGATGCGGTCAAGCACGTGCCGGATTATTTCTTTGGCAAGATGTGGGGCGATGATAAAGACAGCAGCAACGATGGCTACCTCGGCCAGATCCAGTGGCAGTTCAACAAGACGCACGGGTACAGCGATCCGAACCACCGCGACAGCAACTTCAACACGGAAATCCCCCGCGACGACGCGCTGCTGTTCGGCGAGCATCTTGGCCAGCCGCCGGGCTACGGCGGGTACATCTCTGCGGGCATGCGGCTGGTGGACAACGATCTGCGCAACCAGCTCAACTGGCGGTTCAGCGCGGGCGATCTGTGGGGCTACGACAACGCCGGGGCGGGGGGCTTCGCTCCGGCCGTGGGCGTGATGCACGCGCAGAGCCACGACAACGACTACGTCGACCGCAAGGAACTCCAGCACGCCTACTATTTCCTGCGCGAAGGACTCGGCTTGCTCTACACCGACGGCAACCGCCACGCGGAAACCCTCTCCGGCAGCGGCGGCGCCTTCCCGCGCTGGGCCAGCACCGCGTTTCTCGGCCAGTGGGGCCAGACCCACATCCCCGAACTGCTGAAGATACACGAAAACGGCGCGCGCTATACCCACCACGGGATGGGCACGCACTGGGACGGTTCGGTCATTGCCTGGGAACGCGGCGGGGCCTTCCCCTGGAATACGTTCCTGACGATTTTTAATTCGTCGTGGGACCAATGGCGCACGATTCCGACCCAGGGCACCTTTCCGAACGACGCCTATCTCTACAACTACGCCAGGACCTACCAGTGCTACTTCACCGGCAGCGGCCCCGCCGCGGACTACGTTTCCGCCAGCGACCTCTACAACGTCAACCAGCCCCCCAACAGCTATTCGGTCTGGGGCTACAAGAATCCCGATCCGAGCAGCCTATGGTCCGGCGGCGTGATTTCGATCACCGACGACGGCCAACTGGCCGAGACCATCTCCGTGGATCGCCGCGACGGTCCCGACGGCGACGCGGAGTTCAATCCCTATGGGTATGCCAACCGCGGCTTTCCCGACGGTGTCACGCCGACGCCCTACACCTATCGCGAAGCGATTCCGCGCATCACCCAGGGCACTAACGTCGTGTTCACCGCGCGCGTGGACGGCTCGGCCGACAACGTCCTGATGCGCCTCGACGGCGGAATGCAGATCAACTCGGCGGTCCACAACCACCCCGGTTGTCCCTATGATGGCGAATGGCGCGACAATCCGCCGGGCTGCGCTCATGACATGGTCTTGGGCTTCGAAGGCGTCAATTTCGTCCAGCGCATCTGGCCCGAAAAATTCGCGTCGCCCAACACGGCCAACTGCCGGATTGGCACCCAGGGGGCGACGAGCTACCAGGTGACCATCGGTCAGGCGAATATGACCAACTTCCCGCCGGACACGACCAACGGCTACGGCACGGCCTACGGAGAGCTGGACTGGGTGTATCACGACATGGGCGCGATGACGGATGCGGGCGGCAGCGGCGGCGGGGCTTTCGGGCCGGTCAACTATCTGAACGCGACGACCTGGGGCGCGTTCGCGACCGACGGCGGTGGCGTGCATTTCAACGGCACCGGCGAATACAACAATGACATCGGCAGCGATGCCATCGGCATGTGGGCGGGCGACACGGGCTTCGTTCAGTACACCGCCACATTCCCGGCGGCCCTGGGCGCGGGACAGACGAATTCGTTCGACTATCAGCACAACTGGATTGCCACCGACAAGAGCCTCGGATGGGCGCTGGTGGATGCCGATGGTCGGGACGTCTTGCAGTTGATCTACGTCGGGGATGCCACGCCTTCCTACGAGCTGCGCGGGGTGGGGGTGACCAACAGCACGGGCATCGGCTGGAGCAGCGGGGCGCAATCCGCTTCGATGGCCTTTACCAGTCCGACCAATCTGGTGCTGACGCTCAACGGCGTCAGCAACTACAACTGGGTTTTGGCCGCTCCGGCAACCAAGCTTCGCTTCTGGAGTTGGCAGGTCGGGGGCACGTCGAACCATAACTACTACGTGAACAATATTGCCGTGGACGGGGATTT
>JAHDSS010000384.1 GCA_018432565.1 Kiritimatiellia bacterium | reverse complement strand
TCGACGCGGGCGCCGGCATCCAGCTCGACGACACCTTCGTGAAGGTCGTGGCGTGGTACGACAACGAGTGGGGCTATTCCAACAAGATGCTGGACATGGTCCGCGTGATGGCGGCCAAGTAGACGCCGGAACGGACAAGGCATTCCGCCGGGGCGCGCCCCGGCGGAATGTTTCGCACTCAACGGCAGACGCAGGAGAACCGGGCATGGACAAGAAGACCTTGAAGGATGTGGAACTGGGCGGGAAGCGCGTGGTGATGCGCGTGGATTTCAACGTGCCGATCAAGGGCGGCGTGATCGGCGACGACACGCGGGTGCGGGCGGCGCTGCCGTCGATCCGGTACGTGCTGGAGCAGGGGGCGAGCCTGGTGCTGATGAGCCACCTGGGGCGGCCGAAGGGGAAGGGCTACGAGGCGGACTTCAGCCTGAAGCCGGTGGCGGAGCACCTCGCGAAGCTGCTGGAGAAGCCGGTGGCGTTTGCGGCGGACTGCCTGGCGGCGGACGCCGAGGCGGCGGCGCTGAAGCCGGGCGAGATCCTGGTGCTGGAAAACACGCGCTTCTACAAGGAAGAGGAAGCGAAGGTCAAGAAGACCGACGACATGACCGACGAGGAGCTGAAGGCGAAGAAGGCCGAACTGAAGGAAAAGCAGCAGGCGATGGCGAAGCAGCTGGCGTCGTACGGGGAGATTTTCGTGAACGACGCGTTCGGGACGGCGCACCGGGCGCACGCCTCGACGGCGGTGATCTGCCGGTACATCGGCACGAGCGTGGCGGGGTTCCTGATGGAGAAGGAAATCCGGTATCTCGGCAACGCGGTGAACAATCCGGAGCGGCCGTTCGTGGCGATCCTGGGCGGGGCGAAGGTCAGCGACAAGCTGGCGGTGGTGAAGAACCTGCTGGACAAGGTGGACACGCTGATCATCGGCGGGGGGATGGCCTACACGTTTTTGAAGGCGCAGGGGCACGACGTGGGCAAGAGCCTGTGCGAGGAAGACCAGCTGGATTACGCGCGCGAGATGATCGCGAAGGCGAAGGCGGGCGGGAAGCAGTTCCTCCTGCCGGTGGACAACGTGGCGGCGGACACGTTCGACGCGGCGGCGGCCGTGCAGACGGTCGGCAATGACATCCCCGCGGGCTGGATGGCGCTGGACATCGGGCCGAAGACCACGGAACTCTATGCGGAAGCGATCCGCGGTTCGAAGACGGTGGTCTGGAACGGGCCGATGGGGTGCTTCGAGATGGCGCCGTTCGCGGCGGGCACGCTGGGCGTGTGCCGGGCGGTGGCCGACAGCGGGGCGACCAGCATCATCGGCGGCGGCGACAGCGTGGCCGCGGTGAACCAGAGCGGGCTGGCGGAGAAGATGACCCACATCAGCACCGGCGGCGGCGCGAGCCTCGAATTTCTCGAGGGCAAGGAGCTGCCCGGGGTGGCGGCGCTGAACGACAAGTGATGGAACGAACCGAGTAAGAAGCAGCGGAAGACCAGAGAGGGATTGAACATGCGCAAGAAGATCGTGGCCGGCAACTGGAAGATGAACATGACGACCGCCGAGGCGGCCAGTCTGGTGACCGCGCTGAAGGCGGATCTGGCGAATTTCCGCGAGGCGGAAGTGGTGGTGTGTCCGCCGTTCACGGCGCTGGCGACGGTGAGCGAACTGGTGCAGGGCACGCACCTGGATCTGGGCGCGCAGAACATGCACTGGGAAAAGGGCGGGGCCTACACGGGCGAGATCAGCGCGGGCATGCTGCGCGAGCTGTACTGCCACTACGTGATTCTGGGGCACAGCGAGCGGCGGCAGTACTTCGGCGAGACGGACGAGATCGTCAACCGCAAGGCGAAGGCGGCGCTGGCGTCGAGCCTGCATCCGATCGTGTGCGTGGGCGAAACGCTGGAGCAGCGCGAAGCCGGGCAGGTGGAGAGCGTGATCACGACGCAGGTGCAGGGCAGTCTGGCGGGGCTGTCGGCCAAGGAGCTGCTGGACTCCGTGATCGCCTACGAACCGGTCTGGGCCATCGGCACGGGCAAGACGGCGTCCAGCGAGCAGGCGCAGGAAGTGCATGCGCTGATCCGCAAGGTGATGGCGGGAATGCACGACGAGACGGTGGCGCAGAGCGTGCGCATCCAGTACGGCGGCAGCGTGAAGCCCGGCAACGCCAGGGAGCTGTTCGGGATGCCGGACATCGAC
Organism: Kiritimatiellia bacterium; assembly: GCA_018432565.1. Taxonomy (GTDB): domain Bacteria; phylum Verrucomicrobiota; class Kiritimatiellia; order CAIQIC01; family Lenti-01; genus JAAZFE01. The sequence continues at coordinate 3,218 of JAHDSS010000384.1, read as the reverse complement.
GGCGGGCTGATCGGCGGGGCGGCGCTGGATGCCAAGTCGTTCATTGACATTGTGCGCGCGGCAGTCTAGAAGGTAGGGCTTTTCGAGTCCGAATCAGGAGCCAACCGCCATGTCCATATTGATCAGTGTCTTATTGATTGTCGAAGTCCTCGCCGCGTTTCTGCTGATCGTGGTGATTCTGGCCCAGAAGTCGAAAGACCAGGGGCTGGGCATGGCGTTCGGCGGCGGAATGGGCGAGAGCCTGTTCGGCAGCCGGGCGGGCAACGTCCTGACGCGCATGACCGTCACGCTGGCGGTGGTGTTCATGGTGACGACCATTTTGCTGGGCATCCTGTTCGCGCGCGGTTCGACCGGCGGAGGCTCTGTCATGGACCGCGCGGACCGGCAGCTGCCGGCGGCGCCGGCCCTGCCGGCCCAGGCGGCCCCGCAGATGCCGGCGGACCTGCCGGAAGCGGGAGAGCTGCCGATGGCGGTTTCCACGGAGGCGCCGAGCGCGCCGGTGGTGATGCAGATGGGCGAAGGCGGCGAGCTGGCCCCGGTGGCGGCGGAAGCCGCCCCCGAGCCGGCGGTTGAGGAAACGGCGCCGGCGGCCGAAGAAGCGGAATAAACGTTCGCGGTGCAGGACGGATGAAGCCTGCAAGCCGGCACACGGCCCTGCGCATGCGATGCGCAGGGCTTTTTCTTCTGGCGGCGGCGTTTATCGCCGGCTGCCAGGGAGGGGACGGGCCGGACAGGGACGGTCCGCCGGCGGTGCGGCAGACGACGGCGCGCATCCGGGGATTTGATCCGGCGCATGCGGCCGACATGGCCTCGGTGACGGCGGTGGGGAAAGTGTATGAAGGGCTGCTGCAGTACGCCTACTGGGCGCGCCCGTACCGGGTGGAGCCCCTGCTGGCGGACGGCATGCCCGAGGTGTCGGAGGACGGCCGGGTCTGGCGGTTCCGGATCCGGGAGGGCATCCGGTTCGCGGACGATCCGTGCTTTGCGGCGACCGGCGGAAAAGGGCGTGAACTGACGGCGCGGGACTTCGTGTATTCCTTTCTGCGGATTGCCGACGTCAAGGTGGGGTCGGGGGGGTATTGGGCGTTCCGGGGGCGGATCGAGGGCCTGGACGCGTTTCGTGAAGCCAGCCGGGGCGGGGAACCCACGGAGTACGACCAATGCATTGAGGGCTTGCGCGCCGTCGGGAGGCACGAACTGGAGATCCGGCTGACGGCGCCCTATCCGCAGCTGCCGTGGGTGCTGGCGATGCCGTATGCGTTCGCGGTGCCGCGCGAGGCGGTGGAGTACTACGGGCGGGAGTTTGTGAACCATCCGGTGGGCACCGGCCCCTACGTGCTGGCGTCGGCCCGGCAGAATTACCGCTATGAATACTGGGAAAACCCGCAGTGGGCGGCGACCGGCCGGGCCGATGCCGTGCCGTCCGGCGCGCCGTCGCCGGACGCCGGCCATGCCCTGCCGCTGACGCCGCGGATGGTGGACGTGGTGGTGGGGGATCCTTCGACGGCCTGGCTGTTGTTTTTGTCGGGACGGCTCGACTGGGTGGATGTGAGCCGGGACCAGTGGGACAGCATTCTGACGCCCGAGCGGACACTGCGCCCGGAACTGGCGGCGCAGGGACTGGTGCTGGAGCAGGCGCCCCAGCTGTCGGTGAGCTACACGGCCTTCAACATGGACGATCCGGTGGTGGGTGCGAACCGGAAGCTGCGGCAGGCGTTGTCGTGCGCGTTTGATTCGGAGGCCTGGCGGCGCTTTCAGAACGGGCGGATCCAGATTCCGACCGGGCCGGTGCCCCCGGGCGTGGCCGGGCATGTCCCGGATCCCTTGCCGTACGGATTCGATCTGGAACGGGCCCGGCGCCTGCTGGCCGAGGCGGGCTATCCGGAGGGCAGGGACCCGGCGACGGGGCGACGGCTGCAGCTTACGCTGGAACTGGGGTCGGCGGACAATCCGGAGACGCGGCAGGCGGCGGAACTGATGGCGAGTTTCATGGAGCGCATCGGGGTGGTGCTGGAACCGGGCTACAACAACTGGCCGGCGTTTCTGGAAAAGATCGAACGGCGGCAGGCGCAGCTGTTCAGCCTGACATGGGTGGGGGATTATCCGGATGCCCAGAATTTCCTGCAGCTGTTCGCGAGCGAAAACGTGTCGCCGGGGCCGAACCGGGCCAATTACGTCAATCCGCGGTTTGATGAATTGTACCGGCGGCTGGGGGCGCTGCCCGAATCGCCGGAACGCGAAGCGCTGTGCCGCGAAGCGGCGGCGGTGGTGCTGGAGGACTGTCCGTGGATTCTGACGGGGTATCCGGTGGCCGTCAGCGTGCGGCACGCGCGCCTGGGCAACCGCGTCCGGCATGATTTCCCGTGGGGCGTTGAAAAATACTGGCGGGCAGGAGAGTAGGGGACGACGGCGACGGGGGGAGTGGCGGACGCTCTTTTGTCGGCTGGCGCAGCAGCCCGAACTGATTCACCCACGCCGCAAGGGCGTGGGGGTCTCGATCCTGGCCAAACTGATTCACCCACGCCGCAAGGGCGTGGGGGTCTCGATCCTGGCCGAACTGATTCACCCACGCCGCAAGGGCGTGGGGGTCTCGATCCTGGCCAAACTGATTCACCCACGCCGCAAGGGCGTGGGGGTCGTCATCCGACGGGCCTCAGTTCAAGGGCACGCGATTGACCGGCCGCCCCTCGATCCAAGCGCGGAGATTGCCGGCGGCGATGTCAATGAGCCGCCTGCGGGCGGCGGCGCTGGCCCAGGCGAGATGCGGAGTGATGAGGCAGTTGGGGGCGGTGAGCAGGGGATTGTCCGGCGGCGGCGGCTCGGTGGACAGGACATCCACGGCGGCGCCGGCGAGGCGATGGCCGTGCAGGGCTTCGGCGAGATCCTCTTCGACGATCAGGGGTCCGCGGGAGGTATTGATCAGGAAGGCGGTGGGTTTCATCCGGGCGAGGCGTTCGGCGTTGACCAGGCCCTGGGTTTCCGGCGTGAGGGGGCAATGGAGGCTGACGGCATCGCTCTCGGCAAACAGCTGGTCGAGGGGGGCGTATTCGACTCCCTCGGGCGGTGTGCCGGACATGTCGCGGCGGTGGGCGAGGAGGCGCATGCCGAAGGCCTGGCCGATGCGGGCGACGGCCCGGCCGATCTGGCCCAGGCCGACCAGCCCCAGGGTTCGTCCGGCCAGTTCCACCTGCGGGGAAAGCCAGTAGCAGTAGTCGGGG
>JAHDSS010000532.1 GCA_018432565.1 Kiritimatiellia bacterium | reverse complement strand
TTTGGGGTTTCGTCCACGGGGCTCGAACCGCCTATTGGGGTCAGCCCTTGAAAGTTGAATCTGCGATCGAAATTCAAGATTCAAGGGCTGACCCCGCAAGCGGGGCGGGATTGACGGAAACCGGTGGATTGGGTACTTTTGCGGCCATCGTCAGTGATGACAGGGAAACCAAGATGCGTGCGATCCGCTCCAATCTGAATGCGCAGACGCGCCCCTGCACCCCGGCGGCCCGCTAGTCGTTTCCGCTTCCGGTTCCGACAGCCCGGCCCGAGGTTTGCAGGCGCGGCCGATCCCGTTTCCGGGATCCGGCCCGGCGCGCCGTTCCCCGTTTTTCCCCGTTGTTTTGTTGGAGCGATTCCCATGACGAGAGATTTCCTGCCGAACGCCGGCCTGCCCGGCACGGCTTTCCTGTGTACGCATTGCGACCGCGCAATTCCCGGCACCGCGCCGGGGACGGCCCACCGAAACCACTGTCCGCATTGCCTGTGGAGCCTGCACGTGGACTTGCAGACCGGCGACCGCCGGTCCGCCTGCCGCGGGCCGATGGAGCCGATCGCCATCGGCATCCAGCCCAACGGCGAGTGGTCCATCCTGCACCGCTGCCGGCGGTGCGGCCTGATCCGCCCGAACCGCATCGCGGGCGACGACAACGAGGTGCTGCTGGTGTCCATGGCGCTGCGGCCGCTGGCGCGGCCGCCGTTCCCCTTGGAGCGGTTGGGCGGCGCGCCCGTGGGCGGGGAGGACCGGCCATGAACCTGCGCGAGTGGGGCTGGGACGAGGATTGGGCGGCGGCGTTCGCGCCGCACGCGGCGGAAGGCTTGCAGCCGGCCCGCGTGGTCCGGCAGGACCGCGGCGCCTGGGAAATCCAGACGGAAGCCGGCGTGCGCTCGGCGGAGCCGACCGGGCGCTTTCGCCGCGAGATGGAAGCCGGCACGGCGGAATTCCCGTCCGTCGGCGACTGGGTGGCGATCGATCCGCGACCGACCTGCGACCGCGCGGGCATCGCCGCGACGTTGCCGCGGCGCACTTGCCTGTCGCGCCAAGCGGTCGGGCGCGCGACGCGGGAGCAGGTGCTGGCCGCGAACGTGGACGTCGTGTTTTTGGTCTGCGCGTTGGACGACGGCCGCGGGTTCAATTTGCCGCGTCTGGAGCGCGCGCTGGCGCTGGTGCGCGCCAGCGGCGCGGAGGCGGTGGTGGCGCTCAACAAGGCCGATCTGTGCGACGACGTCGGCGGGCGCGTGCGGGAGGCGCAGTACGCGGCCTCGGACGCGCCGGTCGTGGCGCTGAGCGCGACCGAAGGCTGGGGCGTGGAAGAACTGCGGCCGTGGCTGGCGGAGCGCCGGACGGGCGTGCTGCTGGGACCATCGGGCGTCGGAAAATCCGCGCTGGTCAACGCGCTGCTGGGCGAAGCGCGGCAGGCAACGGGCCCCATACGCGAAGAAGATGCGCGCGGGCGTCACACCACGACGCGGCGCGAATTGTTCCGGTTGCCGTCCGGCGGATTGTTGATCGACACGGCCGGCCTGCGCGAATTCCAGCCGTGGGCCGCCGCCGCCGAACTGGACGCGGTGTTCCCGGAAGTGGCCGAACGGGCCGCGAACTGCCGGTTCCGGGACTGCCGGCACGAAGGCGAACCCGGCTGCGCGGTGCAACTGGCGCTCGGCGACGGCAGCCTCGACGCGCGGCGCTTCGAGCACTACCTGCGCCTCAAGCGC
>JAHDSS010000527.1 GCA_018432565.1 Kiritimatiellia bacterium | reverse complement strand
GGCACGATTGTCGCGTCGGGCCCGCAGGGGGCGCGCCCCCACGACACCGGGTCGGGCCCGCTCCGCGCGAACGTGCCCATCGTCGTGGATATTTTTCCGCGCGACAAGCGCACGGGCTACTGGGGCGACATCACCCGCACCCTCGTCCGGGGCCGCGCCTCTCCCGACGTGCGCCGGATGTTCCGGACGGTTTGCCGGGTTCAGGCGATGGCGCTTTCCATGGTGCGCCCCGGCGTCGAATCGCGCGCGGTTCAGCGCGCCGTCGAAGAGGAATTCGCCCGCGCCGGCTACCCCCTGCGGTTGTCGCCTCCCGGCCGCGAATCCGGATTCATCCACAGCGTGGGCCACGGCGTCGGGCTGGATATCCATGAGAATCCCGGCCTGCGCAACGAACCCGGCCGCCTGCGCGCGGGCAACGTGCTGACCGTCGAACCCGGGCTGTACCGGCCGGGCCTGGGCGGCGTGCGCATCGAGGATACCGTGGCGGTGGTCCCCGGCGGATGCAAAATACTCGCCAGCTTCCCCAAAAGTCTGGAACTATAGGCCGGCATGGGCATCAAAGGCATTCTGTTTGTGATTCTCTGGACGCTGGCGCTGGCGACGGTGGCCGGCTGGATCTGGCTGCGCCGGTTTGAACGCGCCCAGCTCTATGTGCCTTCCGCCGACATCCAGGCCACCCCGGCCCAGTACCAGTCCCTGTTCCAGGAGGTCCAGTTCGTGTCGGCCGACGATACGCCCCTGTTTGGCTGGTGGATTCCCGCCAACCGGCCCCGCGGCACCGTGGTCTATTGCCACGGCAATGCGGGCAATATCGGCGGCTCGGCCCATCTGGCTCCCGAATTCACCCGCCGCGGATTCAATCTGTTTCTATGGGACTACCGGGGCTACGGCCGAAGCGGCGGCCGGCCCACCGAACGCGGACTCTATGAAGACGCCCGCGCCGCCCATGATGCCGCCAGGGCGCTGAGCGGCGGCCTGCCCATCCTGGCCTACGGCGTTTCGCTGGGCGGAGCCGTCGCCATCCAGCTGGCCGTGGACCGGCCCGTGGCCGGGCTGATCGTCGAATCCGGTTTTTCCTCCGCGG
>JAHDSS010000489.1 GCA_018432565.1 Kiritimatiellia bacterium | reverse complement strand
CGCGAATGGTATGCCCGGGCGGCGGAGGCCAACCCCCGGGAAGCGGCCGCCTGGATCAACTGGGGCATTCTCGAGGGGCGGCAGGGCGCCTGGCCGGAATCCGAACGGCTGCTGCGGCGGGCCCTGGATGTCCGGCCGGAGAGCGCCAAGGCGCGGCACAATCTGGCCGTATGCCTGGAACGGCAGGGGCGGCTGGCGGAAGCGAAGGCGCTTCGCGGGGATCAGGGCAGTCCGAACCCCTGACGGGCGAACACGCCGCGCGCCGCGTCGGAGGCCAGAAATTCCAGGAACGCCATGGCCTGCACCCGCTGGGCGGACTGGGCCATGACCGCAGCGGCGGCATAGGCCGGTTCGGCGTTGGTGTCGCCGTCCGGCGTTTCCGGTTCCGGCAGCACCAGGATGTTGCGCTTGAGGGTCACATCCACCAGCCCCTTTTCCAGCGCCTGCCGCAGATGCCGGTCGCCGGCGGGGAAAAAGACATCGGCGGATTCGCCCGCCAGGAGGCGCTCGGCCAGAATGGCGGAGGGAGCCAGGCTGAGACGCACCTGGGTGCCGGTCCGCTCGGCAAACAACGGGGCCAGTTCCTTCAAGGCGGGCTGGAATACGGAATCCGCCATGACCTGCAGATCCTGGGCCCGCGTCCCGGGGGACAGGGCGGCCAGAAATCCGGCGGCCAGCATGGCCATCATGGGTTTGTTCATGGAGTTGGTTCCTTCCCGATTGGTGGAAATCGCGCTCATTCAAGAGCAGGCCGCCGGGTTTGTCAATGCGGGAGGGTCAGCCGAAATCCACCAGGCCGGATTCCCGCAGGCTGGCGTAGGGGGCGGGGGACGGCCGGTTGCCGCCGATAATGATGTGGTCGAGCACCTGGATGCCGACGACTTTGCCGGTTTCGACGAGCTGGCGGGTGGTGGCGATGTCTTCGGCCGACGGCGTGGGATCGCCCGAGGGATGATTATGGGCAATGATGACGGCGGCGGCGGCCATTCGGATGGCTTCTCGGAATACCTCGCGCGGGTGCGACAGGCTGGCGTTGAGGATGCCCTTGGTGACCTCGATGGGGGAGCGGCGCAGGCGGTATTTCTGGTCCAGCGGCAGGACCCAGACGGTTTCCTGGTCCCGGCGGGCGGTTTCCGGTTCCAGCAGTTCGAGCACATGGACGGGTTCGCGGATCAGTTTCAGGGGGGCGGAGCCTTTCTTGGCCGCGCGGCGGCCCAGTTCGAAGGCCGCGCGCAGTTCAAGGCGCTTGACCGGGCCGAATCCCTTGATGCCCAGATCGGCCAATTCCTCCTGCGACGCATTGGCCAGGCGGGACAGGGATCCCTGATGCCGGTCCAGCAGCCGGCGGGCCAGGTCAATGACGCTGAGGCCGGCGGCCCCGGTGCGGAGCAGGATGGCCAGCAGCACCTCGTCCGGAACGTTCTCCACGCCGGCATCCAGCGCCAGTTCGCGCGGACGGCGGTGCTTGGGCAGATCCTGAATGCGCGAAAGGGAGATGGTGTACGTGGCCGGCGATTCGCGCAGAGGCTTTTTCATGATGCGAGCATAATGCCCGGGGCGGGGAGTGGAAAGGCCAAATCCAAAGGCGGAGCCTCCGCCGCGTGGACGGACATCAGCCGAGCTGCCAGGTCAATTGTTGCAACAAGTGAAATAAACGGAAGGCCGGATTGGGGTGAAAAAAATCCCCCGCCGGGGAAGGCGGGGGATTGGGGGCTCTGCGCGGTTGGCTCAGCCGTAAACGGCGGCGGCGCCGAGTTCTTCTTCGATCCGCAGGAGCTGGTTGTACTTGCAGATGCGGTCGGTGCGGCTGAGCGAGCCGGTCTTGATCTGGCCGGCGTTGACGGCGACGGCGAGGTCGGCGATGAAGCTGTCCTCGGTCTCGCCGGAACGGTGGCTGATGACGTTCGTGTAGCCGTTGCGCTTGGCAAGGGCGATGCAGGCGAGCGTCTCGGAGACGGTGCCGATCTGGTTGACCTTGATCAGGATCGAGTTGGCCACGCCCAGATCAATGCCCTTGCGGAGGAACTTGACGTTGGTGACGAACAGATCGTCGCCGACGAGTTGGATCTTGCCGCCGAGCTTTTCGGTCAGCAGTTTCCAGCCGTCCCAATCGCCTTCGGCGCAGCCGTCTTCGATGGAGACGATCGGGAACTTCTTGCACCAGCCCTCGTACATGGCGACCATGTCGGCGGCGGAACGCCGGGACTTGTCGCTCTTGGAGAGGACGTACTTCTTGGTTTTGGCGTCGAAGAACTCGCTGGCGGCGACATCGAGGGCGATGAAGACATCCTTGCCGGGCTTGTAGCCGGCGGCCTTGATGGCCTCGACCAGGACTTCGAGGGCGGCGGTGTTGCTGGCGAGGGCGGGGGCGAATCCGCCTTCGTCGCCGACGGCGGTGGAGAGGCCCTTGCCCTTGAGGATCTTCTTGAGGGAGTGGAAGACCTCGGCGCCCATGCGCAGGCCTTCGGAGAAGGAGGCGGCGCCGCGGGGGACGATCATGAATTCCTGGACGTCAATGGGGGCGTCGGAGTGGGCGCCGCCGTTGATGACGTTCATCATCGGCACGGGCAGGACATGGGCGTTGAGTCCGCCGAGGTGGCGGTACAGCGGGATTTCGAGGGTGGCGGCGGCGGCGCGGGCCACGGCCATGGAGACGCCGAGCATGGCGTTGGCGCCGAGCTTGGACTTGGTCTCGGTGCCGTCGAGGGCGATCATGGCAGCATCCACGGCGGCCTGGTCGCGGGCATCCATGCCGACGATCGCCTTGGCGATCAGGGTATTGACGTTCTTGACGGCCTTGAGGGTGCCCTTGCCGAGATAGCGCTTCTTGTCGCCGTCGCGCAGTTCGAGTGCTTCATTGGCGCCGGTCGAGGCGCCGGAGGGCACGGCGGCGCGGCCGAGGACGCCGCTGGAGAGGACGACATCGGCTTCGAGAGTGGGATTGCCGCGGGAATCCAGGATTTCGCGGGCATGGATGGAGGCGATGTGGAACATGGAATTTTCTCCTGCAGGTTGTTTAAAGTTTTGGGATCTGCCCGGGGTTCGGGCGTCAAGGGCGTACTGTACACGCCGGGGGAGGAAAGGCAACTGTTTTGCGTGGGGTGCGCGGCGCAGGAGCGCATCTGCGATTCATGGCTCAGGTCTACCATCCAAATCCGCCACGTCACCGCCGTGGCCTACAGAAAGCCGCCATCCGCCCTGTAGGCCACCGCGCCGAGGTGGCCGGCCGTTCCGAGACGTCCCGACTCCGTTCGGTCCATGAACCGCAGATGCGCCCGCGGCGCAGGAGAGAGGTCAGAGAACAGAGGTCAGAGGTCAGGGGGCAGAGGTCAGGATCAAGCAGGAAAACAGGAAACACAGGAAAACAGGATCGGGTCAGGGGAGAGAATCGAGAAGGGGG
>JAHDSS010000598.1 GCA_018432565.1 Kiritimatiellia bacterium | reverse complement strand
TCCAGCACCACCACCGCATTGTCCACCACCATCCCCATGGCGATCGCCAGGCTCGACAGCGAAATGATGTTGATCGTCCAGCCCATCGTCCACAGGAAGATGATCGACAGAATCAGCGAAAACGGAATCGTCAGCGCAATGATCAGCGCCGACCGCACGCTGCGCAGGAAGAAAAAGGCGGTCAGGATCACGAAAATAAACGCCCAGCGCACCGTCATGGACACGTTCCGGATGGACAGGGTGATCTGCTCGCTGGTGTCGAAGATCTGATGGATTTCGATGTCCCGGGGCAGCGTCGGCAGGATGTTCTGCTCCAGTTCCCGGGCGACCTCCCGGGCCGTTTCCACGGTGTTCGCCCCGGATCGCTTCTGGATCATCATCATGATCGCGCGCCGGCCCATCACGTTCGACAGGCGCCGTTCCTCGTCGAACCCGTCCTCCACCTCGGCCACGTCGCGCAGCCGCACCAGCGCGCCGCCGGACGAGCGGATCACGATGCCGCCGATTTCCTCCGGCGCGGTGAACTCGCCGGGCACCCGGATCGTGTAGTCCAGCCGGCCGACTTTCACGTTGCCCGCCGGCAGCGTCACGTTTTCCTTCGCCAGGGCCGCGGCCACTTCGTCGAACACCAGGCCGTAGCCCGCCAGGCGCACGGGATCCAGCCGGATGTTGATCTGCCGGTCCAGCCCGCCGAACAGATCCACCGCCCCCACCCCCGGCAGGCGCTTCAGCGGATCGGCAATCTCGTTCTCGGCGATTTCCTCCAGCCGCTCCAAACTCTCGTCGCAGGTAATGCCGTAGAACTGGATCGGGATCTGCGACGTGTCGAACTTGCGCAGCACCGGCGGATCGGCGTCGTCGGGCAGCGATTTGCGGATGCGCTCCAGGTTGCTGCGAATGTCGTTGGAAGCCTCGTCGAGGTTGGTCCCCCAGGCGAATTCGCAGGTCACGCTGGAAATGCCTTCCACCGTCGCGCTGGTCATCTCCTCGAGACCGTTCACCGATCCCAGCGCGCGCTCCACGAGCTTGGTGACCATGCTTTCGACGTCCTCGGCGCTGACCCCCTCCCAGGTAGTGATGACCGTGACGGTCGGCTGTTCGATTTCCGGCAGGTAATCCACCGGCAGCTGTGTCGCCATGACCGCGCCCAGCACGAGCACGGCCAGGAAGAACATCAGCGTGGTAACGGGCTTCTGTACGCCCAGTTCCGGCAGCTTCATTTCGCCGGCTCCTCCGCGGCGCCGTTGGCCGCCACCCGTTCGATCGGCGCGCCGTCGGTCAGCTTGTTCTGCCCCATCACGACATATTCATCGCCGTCTGACAGACCCTCGAGAATTTCAATGTACGCCCCGTCGCGAAGCCCGGTCTTCACGTCGGCCGCCCGGGCCGTGTTGTTCTCCACCCTGAAGACCAGCTGGCGATCCAGCACGCGGATCACGGAGGATGCCGGCACCGCCAGCGCCCCGGGACTCGTTGCCAGGGTCAGCCGCGCCGTCGCGTACATCCCCGGACGCAGCGGCCAGCTCCCGTTCGTCTTCGCATTGTCCAGATGCACCTCCGCGCGAACCGTGCGCGTCGCCGGATCCGCCTCCGGGAACACCCGGGCCAGGGTGCCGTCCACCTCGCGGTCCGTCCAGACATCCGTCGAAACCGCCACGCGCGTCTGGCCCTCCTCCAGCATCGGCAGCAGCCGCGCCGGAATCGCCAGCATCAGCCGAAGCGGATTCATCTGCGCAATCCGCACGATGGCCGCCGACGGCCCGACCATCGCCCCCGGGTCGGCCCGGCGCTCCATCACCACGCCGTCCATCGGCGCGCGGATGCGCGTCTCGTCCAAATTAACCTTCGCCAGTTCGAGCTGCGCCCGGGCCTGGGCCTCGGCCGCCCTGGCGCTTTCATGGGCCGTCACCGCCGCGTCGCGCGCCTGCTCCGTCGCCACTTCCTCTGCAAACAGCGCCTCCAGCCGCCGGCGCTCCCGCTCCCGGTCGGCCAGCGTCACCTCCGCCTGGCGCGCCTGGGCCTCCGCCAGCGCCACCTGCGCCTCCAGTTCCCGCCGGTCCAGTTCGGCAATCACCTCGCCGGCCTTCACCTCCGCGCCTTCCGTGGTGGGCTCCCCGCCCTCCAGTTCCAGCTTCTCCAGCCGCCCCTGGATCTTGGGCTTCACCTCTACCGCCAGCGGCGACTCCAGTTCGCCCGTGAACAGCAGCACTTCCGAAATGTCCCGCCGTTCCACCAGGGCCGTCCGCACCGGCACCGGCCCGCGCCCGGCTTTGGGCCCGCTGCCGGATTCCGCCGGCTTCTTCGCGCAACCCGGCGCCAGCGCGATGACCAAGGCGGCATACAGCAAAAGGTTCTTTTTCATGCGTGGGTCTCCCTATGTCATTCAACGGATCAGTCGGATCCGGCTGATCCGTCGGATAAATCGCTCTCCTTCAGCACCGGCCCGTCAGGCAGCGCGTCGGGCGCCAGCAGCCCCATGGCCTGCTGAAGGGCCACCCGGGCCATCGCGTGGTCGAAAATCGACTGATAGTAGTTCGCCGACGCCTTGGTCAGCGCCTGGCGGGCATCCATGACTTCAACCGGCGTGTTCTGGCCTTCCTTCAGGCCGGCCTCGACCAGCCGCAGGGCTTCCCGGGCCGTTTCCAGATTCCGGCTCTGCGAATGCGCGAACTCTTCCGCCGTCTTCAGCGAGAGCACCGCCTGGCGGATTTCGCTCACCGCCCCTTCTTCGGCGTCGCGCAGCCCGATCTCCAGCTGCCGCCGCCGCGCCCGCTCCTGGATCAGCGTCCCGCGCCGGTCCAGGCCGTCGAACACCGGCAGAGAGACCTGCACGCCCGCCTGCCACTCGTCGCCCCACTCGTCGCGGGACGAGTCGTGCGGATCCGGATTGGCCCACGTCTGCGCGACATACCCCGACACCTCCGGCAGATAGCGGCTTTTCGCCGCCGCCACGCTTTCGTCCTGCAGCCGCAGGGCGTATTCCGCCACGGTCAGATCCGCCCGGCGCTCCAGCGCCGTTCGCACCGCGTCGCCGAAGGAAATCGCTTCCATCACCAGCGGGATGTCATCCACCAGGTCCGCCTCGCTTTCCGGCGAGGCGCCCATCAGCCGGTACAGCGCGGTATAGGCCAGGTCCCGCTCGTTGCGCGCCTGCAGCACCTGGGCGCGGAAGTTCGACACCTCCACCTGCGCCCGCAGCTCGTCGTAATTCGACGCCATGCCCTGCCGCCGCCGCGCCTGGGCGTCCGCCAGCTGGCGTTCGGCTGTTTCCAGCGCAGTCTGGTTCACTTCCAGCAAGTGCCCGCTGAGCACCGCCCGGTAGTAGGCGCGGATGGTGTCGCGCTGGACAGCCTCCGTCGCCGCCCGGATCGTGGCCTCCGTCCACTCGTCATACAGCCTGGCCGCCCGCAGCGCGGCACCGATCCGCCCGTTGAACAGCGGCTGCGTCAGCCGCAGCCCTGCGCTGGTCTGGTCCGCATGCCGCGTGGTGTACGACGAACCGTCCGGCAGCGTGGTGGTCCGTTCCTCGTCCAGCCGCACGTACCCCCCCGTCAGGTCCAGCGAAGGCAGCGCCTCGGACCACGACGCCTGAATGCGTCCGCGGGCGATCTCCCGTCCCTCCCGCTCCTGTTCCAGGCTCCGGTTGTAGCCCCGGGCCAGCGCCACCGCCTCCCACAGCAGCAGCGGCCCCGACAGATAGACTCCGCTCTCCGTGGTCTCCGGCCGCGCCAGGTTCTCCACCCGCCGCCCAGCGGCCTCCGCGCGAATCTCCCGCATCTGCCGGGCATCCGGCACGCTCACGCAGCCGGCCAGCAGCGCCCCTGCCGCCCCTGCCGCCGCCGCGGCTCTCATCCGTCGAAATACATGAGCCATTCCGTTCATCTGTTCATTCGTCGTTGCAGAATCCATACAGGTTACACCACCGGCGTCAACATCGCCGGATTTTTCAGGTCGGCCTCAAACAGTCGGCTCAGTTCGCGCCATACCGGGCCCGGCTTGCCGTCGCCGACCGGCCGGCCGGCGAACTCCGTCACCGCCGTCACGTGGGGGCTCGTGCCGAACACCAGCATCTCCGCCGCCGTCTCCAGCTCGGCGCGCGGCACGTCGGCCTCCTCCACGCCCGCCAGCACGCCCGCCGGCACGAGGTGGTCCCGGGCCAGCGCCAGCACCCGCCCCATGGTGGTTCCCGCCAGAATGTGGTCCGGCCGCGGCACTTTCAGCACGCGCTCCGTCGTCACGATGCCGAAGTTTTCCGTGGGCAGCTCGGTCATGTGCCCGTCCTTGTCGAACCCCAGCATGAAATCCACCCCCGCATCCACGGCCTGCTTCTTCATCAGCACGTTGGGCAGATAGTTCACGCTCTTGACCTGCGCAAACATCCCCTCCTTGTTCGGCACCGCGCTCAACCCCACCCGGGCCCCGTCGGGATGCGACGCCATGAACGGCGGCGGCAGCCGGATCGCCAGCACCATCAGCAGCGGCTCCGGGCACTCGTAGGGATTCGCCGAATGCCCGCCGGGGCCCCGCGACACGAAAATGCGGATCAGCGCATCCCGCCGCCCCCCCGCCTTCAGCACCTCCCCGATGATCCGCCGGATGTCCCCGCGGCTCCAGGGCATCTGCAGGGCGATCGCCTTCGCGCCGTTCTCCAGCCGCGCCAGGTGCGCCTCGAGGTTGTACACCGCCCCGTCCACGCATTTGAACGTCTCGAACAGCCCGTCGCCCCGGTGCACCATGTGGTCGTCCACCGGCACCACCATCAGGTTCGGCTCCGTCGTGATGCCGTCCCACCAGCTCGAATACATCGCATAATAGTCCGCGTGATATCCCGGCCTGTGCTCCCGGCAGAATGCCGCGAAATCCTTTGTTCCAAAATCCGTCTTCATGGCCTTCAATTCTTCCTCACCCGACCAAACGGCTGTTCTCCCGTTTTCCTGCCGTTTCCTGTTTTTCCTGCTAAACAATTCCGGGCTGTTTTCATGAGTTCATGAGTTCCGATTCAGCTCATTTCCGCTTGTGCGCGGGCGGAATCCCCAGCTGCTCGCGGTACTTCGCCACCGTTCGCCTCGCCAGCGGCACGCCCTGCGCGTTCAGTTGGTCCGCGATGGCCTGGTCCGACAGCGGCTTGCGCAGATCCTCGCGGGCGATCGCCTTCGCCACCGCCTCCTTGGCGGCTTCCGTCGAAATGCTCCCGCCGTCCGCCGTCGCCAGCCCCGCCGTAAAGAAAAACCGCAGTTCAAACACCCCCTGGGGCGTCCGCACGTACTTCCCGGCCACCGCCCGCCCCACGGTCGTCTCGTGCACGCCCAGCCGTTCCGCCAGCGATCCCATCGTCATCGGCTTCAGCCGCGAAATCCCGTGCTCGAAAAACGCCCCCTGCGCCTCCGCCACCGCCTCGGCGATTTTCCGGATCGTCTCCCGGCGCTGGTGCAGGCTGTCCAACACAAACCGGCCCGAGCGGACCTTCTCCGCCAGGTATTTCCGGGCCTCCGCCGCGGTCTCCGGATCTTCCAGCATGGATTCATACTCCGCGCTGATCCGCAGCCGCGGCATCGCGTCCCGAAGCGTCTCCACCACCCAGCCCCCCTCCGCCGTCCGGCGGATCTCCACCTCCGGCGTCACATACACCGCCGGCGGCGCCGAAAACGTCGTCCCCGGCTTCGGATCCAGCGACGAGATCCGCTTCAGCGCCTCCGCCGTTTCGGCCTCCGTCAGGCCCGCGGCCTTCGCCAGATCCTTCGTCCCGGTTTCGCCCAGCGACTCCAGGTGCCCTTCCACCAGGCGGACTGCCGGTGATTCCGGCCCCAGGCCCGCCCGCCGCAGCTGGATCAGCAGGCATTCTTTCAGATCCCGCGCCGCCACCCCCGGCGGATCGAACTCCTGCACCACCGCCAGGGCCTCTTCCACCGCCGCGGCCGGCACCCCCGCCTCGCGGACGATTTCCGCCACATCCGCCGCCAGCCAGCCGTTTTCGTCCACGTTGCCGATGATGTACTCCCCGGCCTTCTTCGCGGCCTCCCCCAGCCCCGATTCGTTCAACTGCTCCTCGAGGTGCGCATGCAGCGTCGGCGGCGCCGTGATCGAATCCAGAAAATACTGCCGTTTCTCCTCCGCTTCCGGCGTGGGCGGCGGCAGCCCCGGCGCATCCTCCAGCGGGCGCGGCTCCAGCATCTTCTCCAGCGCGTCGATCTCCCGCCCGTAGTCGTCCGGCTCGAAATCGTTCTCCTGGTCCACGTCGTTGAGCACCGGCCCGCCTGCCAGCGGCTCCGCCGCCGGCAGCGCCGCCTCCCCTTCCCCCGGACGTTCCTCCAGCACCGGATTCTGTTCCAGCTCCGCCCGCACCAGCTCGCGCAACTCCGGCCACGGCGCCTGCAGAAAGCGCAGCGCCTGGATCATGCGCGGCGCCAGTTTCATCTCCTGGCGCATCTGCGGATTCTGGAACATTCCCTGCTTCATCACCCCCGTACTGTATCCGATTAACGCCATTCCTGCCCAGTTCATTCCCGCTCGCGCCCGCTCGCGCCACCCGCTGCCCAGACCCCCACGGGCTTGCCCCGCTGCCCAGACCCCCACGGCCTTGTGCCGTGGGTGAATCAGTTCCACCCATCCGCTTCGCCCTGTGCCTTCAGACCCCCACGGCCTTGTGCCGTGGGTGAATCAGTTCCACCCATCCGCTTCGCCCTGTGCCTTCAGACCCCCACGGGCTTGCCCCGTGGGTGAATCAGTTCCGTCCATCCGCCTCGCCCTGTGCCTTCAGACCCCCACGGGCTTGCCCCGTGGGTGAATCAGTTCCGCCCATCCGCCTCGCCCTGTGCCTTCAGACCCCCACGGGCTTGCCCCGTGGGTGAATCAGTTCCGCCCATCCGCCTCGCCCGCCAAACACAAATATAATTGAATCGGGCTTGTCATTTTCCCCCGCCGGGACTTCACTTAAGCTGACAACCAAGGAGGCCCCCATGAACCGTTCGTTTGCTGCCCGGGGGGTTGCCCGGGCCCTGGCGTCCGCCCTGCTGGCCGGTGCCGCCGGCTGCGCCACGATGCCGCGCTTCGACCGCACCGGCTCCCGGCCCGCCGACTGGGTCATCGTCAATGCCGACATCCTCACCAGCAGCGAACAGCAGCCCCGCGCCGACTCGCTGGCCGTGACGGACGGACGGATCGCCTATGTCGGCGCCCGCGACGGCATCGCCGACTTTGTCGGGCCCGACACCGAAGTCGTCAACGGCCGCGGACGCCTCGTCACTCCCGGCTTTGTGGATAACCACTGCCATGTCCTCTGGATCGGCGGCATGTGCTACTTCCAGCCCCCCGAACTGTTCGCCTGCGAAACCCTCGACGACCTCCTCGCCTGGGTGAAACAACGCGCCGACGACCACCCCGAACTCCCCCTCATCGGCGGCATCGGCTGGCGCATGAACCAGCTCCCCGACGGTCCCCGCCGCGAACTCCTCGATGCCGTCGTCCCCGACCGCCCCGTCATGCTCATGAGCTACAGCGGCCAGGCCGGCTGGCTCAATTCCAGGGCCATCGAACTCATGGAATCCCGCAACCCCGACGCCTTTGAACGCCTCGCCCCCGTCCGCGATCCCGAAACCGGCCAATGCACCGGCGAGTGCAGGCACTACCATGTCGTGAATTTTCTGGAATTCCTGACTCCGGAAGAGCTCACCCCCGAAGTCGAACAGGGCATCTTCGACGCCATGCAGAAGACCCTCGACGACGCCCTCTCCG
>JAHDSS010000447.1 GCA_018432565.1 Kiritimatiellia bacterium | reverse complement strand
CGGTCCCGGCCAGGACCGACATGCCGAGATGGCGGGGACATTTCATGGTGGATCCGGAGCATAAGCGCCGCATGCGGACGGAGCAAGGCGAGAATGGCTTCCGCCCGGACTCGCGCAGTCGGCAGCCCGGCGGAACAGAGGCCGGAGAGACGTCAACCCAGCAGGGCTTGGATGACGTCGGCGGCGGTATAGTCCGTC
This sequence comes from Kiritimatiellia bacterium, assembly GCA_018432565.1. GTDB lineage: Bacteria > Verrucomicrobiota > Kiritimatiellia > CAIQIC01 > Lenti-01 > JAAZFE01. The sequence goes on along the minus strand of JAHDSS010000447.1, from coordinate 4,327 downwards.
TGTCCGTCGGCGCAGAAGCGGCCGACGCCTGCGAGGTCGTCGCCCAGGGTGACAAGCGGCAGCTCGGGGGAGCCGTCCGGCTGCAGGCCGGGCAGGCCGATATTGGCGACCAAGGCGTTGCACAGGCACTTGCGCCCGGCGGCGGCCTCGGGCTTGCCGCCCTTGGCGATCCAGGCCGCTTCGGGTTCGGCGGCGCATCGGTAGCCCAGGGAGCCGTCCGCTTTCCGGTAGGCTTCGCGCAGGAAGCCGAGATTGCAGACGCGTTGGCGCCTGGCGTACACATCGGGATCCGACAGCGTGCCCTCGAGTTCGGCCACCTTGAAAGGGAATCCGGTCGGGGACGCCAGGGCATCGGTGAACACCCGGGCCTTGCCGGTCAGGGCTTTTGCCACCAGCGCGCGCCGCAGATCCGGCGCAAGGCCGGACTCCGTGCACAGGGCGAAGGCCGTGCCCATCTGGATGCCGGCGGCGCCGAGGGCGAGGGCTTCCCGGTACTTCCCGGGCGAGCCGTAGCCGCCGGCCAGCCAGAACGGCAGGCCGATCTTCCGGAAGATGTCCAGATCGGCCACGTCGCGCGGACCATACACCGGCTGGCCGTCGGGGGTGAACTGCATCTGGCCGCGCGGGGGCGCGTTGTGTCCGCCCGCCACCGCGGTTTCGATCACGAACCCGTCCACGCCTCCGGGGAGCCGCCGGGCCATCATCGTGCCCAGCGTCGCCGACGACACAATCGGCAGGAACGCCGGCTTGTCCAGCGGGGGCAGGGTCTGCCCGGGCTCCGCGAAGTCCGCCGGGTCCAGCGTCAGGACGACGGGTTCCGCCGCCTTGGGGCCGCTGACAAGCATCGTATAGGACGCGGGCTGGTGGTTGGCCAGGGCCTGGATGGCCGCCGGGAACTCCATGGGGATGCCCGCGCCGACAATGATGACGGCGGCGCCGGCCAGCATCGCGCCGTAGAGCGACGGCAGGTGCGGCATCTGGATCTTTTCCAGGAAATTGATTCCCACAGGGCCCGAGTGTCCCTCCCGGGCCAGAAAAACCTCGACGAAATTCGCGGCGATGCACAGCTCCTGCGCCGGCAGGTTGCGTTCCACCGTCAGCATTTTACCGGGCTTGCGGGGTGCGGACGGGTCTCGCCCGCCGGGAATGAAATAGGCGTCCAGAATCCGCTTGGCCACACGCGGAAAGGGGAAGTGTTCCAGGGCCCGGCGAATGCAGCCGTCGGCGTCGCCGTCCTGCAGGCGAAGCGAAAGCAACTGGTCCAGGGCCGTGCCGGCCACGACGCCCAGCTGGCCCAGGCGGGACACGGCCCTGGCCAGCCGCCAGTTGGAGACGCCGGCGCCCATGCCGCCCTGAATGATCGAAGGGATGGATAGATTCATGCAAACCACCATACGCCCCTTGCCGGGAATGGCGAGCACCATTGCACACCCCGCCCGGGCGGCGGGGCAGTCACTGTTCCGACCCACTGCGGGGCATATTTCCCGCCCCCCTGATTTTTCATTGAATCGGAACTCCTCCCGCGAAACGGGGAGGCCGGATGCCGCCCTTCCCCTCAGCTCCCAGCGAACCGGTGGGTTGCAACCGTTGCTGGAATCAATGAAACGGGGATGCCTCCGGACGCATGTCGAGAGTGAATCAAAACTCAACACTCGAATATCTGAAAACCGAATATCTGAAAACCGGAAAGCAGACTGGGCAGAGCTCGGGATCTTTGGTTGAATCAAGTGCGAACAGGAGGTTTCCATGAAGGCAACGATATGGCGTTGGGCGGCGGGGATGGTGCTGGGGGCGTGCGGGGGGGCGTGGGCGTGCACGACGCTGATTGTGACGCCGGGGGCGTCGGAGAGCGGGGCGATGTTCGTGGCGCACTCCGACGACGGGCATCTGGGGGATGCGCGGCTGATGCGGGTGCCGGCGGCGGACCATGCGCCGGGGAGCGAGCGCCCGGTGTATTTCGATGCGGTTTCCATCGGGGAACTGCCGCCATACGCCAGTTTCGCGTATCGGCGCTATGCCGGCAGCGCGCGCGGGCCGGATTATGAAAATTCCGCTGTGCCGCAGACGGAGCCGATCGGCTTCATCCCGCAGGTGGAGCACACCTATGCGTATTTCGACGGCAACTACGGGATCATGAACGAGCACCAGCTGATGTTCGGCGAGTGCACGAACGGGAGCAAGACCGACGGCGCGCAGCCGGGGCCGGAGCGGCTGTTCTACAGCGCGGAGCTGGCGCGCGTGGGGCTGGAGCGGTGCCGGACCGCCCGGGAAGCCGTGGAACTGATCGGCCGCCTGATCGACACCTACGGGTTCTACGGCACGGGCGAAACCCTTCCGGTGGCCGATCCGAAAGAGGCCTGGGTGATCGAAATGGCGCCGGGTCCGGCGGGGGTGCCGGGGCTGTGGGTGGCGCAGAAGGTGCCCGACGGCGAGGTGTTCGTAGCGGCCAACGAGTTCCGGATCCGGGAAATCGATCCGGAGAATCCGGACCAGAAGTTCGGTGCGCATCTGTACCGGACGGCGCTGGAGCAGGGCTGGTGGAAACCGGAAGACGGCAGGCTGGACTGGCTACGCACGGTGAGCCTGGGCGAATACAGCCATCCGTACTATTCGCTGCGGCGGGTATGGCGGCTGATGGACAAGCTGGCGCCGTCGCGGGAGTTCTCCCCGTGGGTGGAGGACGGCTACACGCGGGCATATCCGTTCACCGTGAAGCCGGACCGGAAGCTGACGCGGAAAGACGTCATGGAACTGTACCGCGATCATTACGAAGGGACCGAGTTCGACCTGACGAAAGGGCCGGCGGCCGGGCCGTTCGGCTGCCCGTACCGCTTTTTGGGGCCGTATGACGCGGGCGGAGACGTGGCGGACCCGACAGTGAAACGGGAGGGAGCGTGGGAGCGCGCGCTGTCGGTGTACTATTGCACCTACGTATTCGTGTGCGAAGGGCGGTCCGGGCTGCCGGATCCGGTCGGCGGCATCCTGTGGTTCGGCAACGCCAAGCCGGCGGAGACCTGTTTTACGCCGTTTTACGCGGGCATCACGAAGGTGGCCGCGCCGTATAGGACCTGCGATGCCCGGATGTTCACGCGCGATTCGGCGTTCTGGGCATTCAATTTCGTGGAAAACTGGGCGGGGCTGAACTACCAGCGGATTCATGCGGATATCGTGGCGAAGCGAAACGAACTGGAAACGGCGGCCTTCGAGGCGGTGGCGGAGGCCGATGCCCGGGCTCAGGCGATGCATGCCGAAGATCCGGCGCAGGCCGTGGAATGGCTGACGGCGTTCAGCTCGGAGCAGGCCCATGCCGTGTTTGCGGCGTGGCAGCAGTTCGGCGACCGGCTGGTGGCGGAATACGCGGACGGCGGATTGAATTTTCCCGGCCAACTCAACGAAAAGATCGGGTATCCCCGCGAGTGGCTGCTGCAGACCCGCTGGCCCAACGGGCCGACCCGTTACGAACGGCCGGCGCCGGCCGAGGAATGAGGCGGCAGCCGCCGGAGGCAAAAATCTCGCTTATAATAATAACCGAGACACCGCAGAAGGACTCGCCTAAGGGGGGGGCTTGTCTGGCCCGGGCCAGACGGCTGATCCTATTGTGGCGGGATGAGCAGGACGGGGCAGGTGGTTTTGTGGAGAACACCCTTGCTGGTGGATCCCACGAGCCATTCATGCAGCTTGCCGTGGGCGCGGGTCCCCATCAGGATGACATCGGCGCCGATTTTGTCCGCTTCGCGGAGGATCGTTTCGGCGGTTGGCCCCTGCACCAGCAGGGCCGTGACCTCCAGGCCGTCGCGGCGCAGCGTCTCGGCCATCTCTTCCAGTTGGACGCGCTGGACGCGCAACTGGTGGGCGATGGCGTCGCGCACGGTGTCGGGGCCCGTCTCGTACCCCACGAAGTCGGGGTTGGGCGCGGCCACATGCAGCAGCCAGAGCTTCGCACCCAGTCCCCGGGCCCAGGTGCGGGCTTCCCGGAGAAGATCGGGGTGATCGGCGGCAAGGTCCAAGGCGGCCAGGATTTTCATGATCAACCCTCCTTCATTGTCGTCTCTTCCACTTGAACTATATCGCATCCGGCACGGGCAGACAAGGCGGTTTCGGAGGAACAACCAGGAACAACCAGGAACAACCAGGGAGACAGCCAGGCAGGAAAACAGGAAATACAGGAACACAGGAGAACAGTCGGGGGAAGGTAAACTACGAAAGGTACGAAAGGCGCGAAAAGGGGGAGGAGGGGGTGGAGTGTTTCAGCAGGAAAACAGGAAATACAGGAACACAGGATCGAACAGCCCAAACAGCCAAGCTGCGGATTGAACGGATTGTACGG
>JAHDSS010000062.1 GCA_018432565.1 Kiritimatiellia bacterium | reverse complement strand
GGAATCACCAGGATCTTGAGCGGGGCGGCTTCGATCTGGATTTCGCGGGGCCCGCGGGCGGGGGAGTGGTTTCGGTCCGGATCGAGGCAAATGCCGAGGTGGTCGAGCCCGCGGCAGATGTGTTCGCGCGCCGGCGCGGAGTTTTCACCAATGCCGGCGGTGAAGACGAGGGCGTCGAGACCGGGGAGAAGGGCCATGTAGGCGCCGATGTATTTCCGGATGCGGTGGGCAAAGATATCCAGGGCGGTCTGGGCCCGGGCGTTTCCGCCGGCGGCGGCTTCGACCACTTCGCGCATGTCGTTGACGCCGCAGATCCCTTTGAGGCCGGACTGCTTGTTAAGCGCGTTGACGACCTGGGCGGCGTCCATGCCGGTCTGGTCCATGATGTAGGGGATGGCCGCCGGATCGATGTCGCCGGAGCGCGTGCCCATGACGAGGCCTTCGAGGGGGGTGACGCCCATGGTGGTGTCCGCGCATTGGCCGTTGCGGATGGCGGCCATGGAGCAGCCGTTGCCGAGGTGCAGGCTGATCAGGCTGGTCCGGTCGAGGGGCTTGCCGAGGTATTCGGCGGTTTCCTGGGCGATGAACTTGTGGGACGTGCCGTGAAACCCGTATTTGCGCAGGCGGAACTTCGTGTACCACTCGTAAGGGACGGCGTAGAGAAACGCCTCGGGGGGCATGGTCTGGTGGAAGGCGGTGTCGAAAACGGCGACCTGGGGGGCATGCGGGAAGAATTCTTCGGCGACCTCGATGCCCATGAGATTGGGCGGATTGTGCAATGGCCCCAGGGGAAAGAAATCGCGGATGGTCTCCTTGACCTTCGGGGTGACGCGGACGGTGTCGGAATACACTTCGCCGCAATTGAGGACGCGGTGGCCGACACCCTGGATTTCGGATGCCTCGCGAATCACCCCTTGGTCGGGATCGGTCAGCAGGGCGACCACGCGGGACATGCCCTCGCGGTGGCTGGGCAGGGGTTCTTCCTCCGCGATTTTCCGCTCTTGGCCGTCCAGAAAGGTCTTGTGAATGATGCGGCCGGCGGGCTCGCCGATTTTTTCCACAAGGCCCGAAGCCAGCAACGTGTGGTGGTGGACGTCTTCGAGGTCCATGAGCTGGTACTTGATGGAGGAACTGCCGGCGTTGATGACAAGAATTTTCATGATGGAGGAGGCTTGTAGCACAAGCAAAGGGGCTTGCCAAATCCGGATTCGGCGGCGCCGGGCCGTTCCGGGCAGCAAAACGGGCCGGATTGATGGAACAATCCGGCCCGGTCGGGTCTGTGCCGCGGACTAGAGCGCGGCTTCGCGGGTGGCGCGGCGGGCGTTGATGCGGGCGCGGGCGGCCTTGCGGCGCCGCTTCTCGCACGGCTTTTCGAAATGCCGTTTGGCGCGGATGTCGCGCATGATGCCTTCGCGGTCCAGTTTCTTCTTCAGGCGGCGCAGGGCCTTTTCGACGCTTTCGCCTTTCCTGATTTTCACTTCTGTCATAGGGGGGTATTCACCTGCCTTCCCGGATGGATTCCCCGCGGGGACGGGGCCGCCGGAACGGGAGTCCGGACGGAATAAACGCGAAACCCTAGGGAAAGTGAGGGGGCAAGTCAATCAGAAACCAGGGATAAGCAAGGGAAAACGGGCGGCCCGGGACTATTTCGGGGGGCGGGCGTTTTTGGGGATGGGCGGGGTGCCGGGGGGGAAGACCACGCAACGGAGTTTTTGGCGGCCCCAGCGGCGGGCTTCCTTGTGGGTGTTGTGATAGAGATCGAGGCGGTGGCGGCCCTTGATGTCGCCGCCGCGGTCTTCCACCACGCCGTAGCCGTAGCCGGGAATGTAGAACACGGTGCCCATGGGATAGTAGCGGGTATCGGCGGCGAGGGTGCCGGGTTTGGCCTTGGTGCCGCTGGCGGTGATGCCGACGGCCTTGGGCTTGCCGCGGCTCCGGCCGCTGGCAATCACCGGCTGCCCTTTCCAGTTCAGTTTCCAGTTGCAGCAGACGCCGCAGGGACAATAGGCGGTGGCCGTGATGGTGACAAACCGGCCGTGAATGACGCCGTCGGGGGAGTCGGCGCCGTCGCGGACAAACAGGCTGCAGCCGGCGGCCAGGAGAAGGACCACGACCGGCAGGAGCAGAATGGACCGATTGCGTCGCATTGAGTAGGGGCATTCTGACGGGAATGGCGACCAATGACAATTCCTTTTCCACAGCGGCGGGCCTGTGGCAGGATGGCCGGGTGCAGCAGAAAGCGGACATCCGGACAGAGGATTGGGCGAGGCCGGGAGAACCGTTCCGCCTGACGGCCGTCCGTGCGGACGCGGCAGACTGGGCGGCTTGTCTGCCGGCGGAGGCCCGGTGCCGTCTGGAGCGGCATGCGGACGACCAGGCGCGGGCCCGGGCCGGGGCGTCGGAGTGGCTCAAAACCTGCTGGCTGCCGCGTGAGCTGGGGATGGAACGCGTGGCGTTCGGACTGGGAGCGAACGGCAAGCCCTTGCCGGGGGGAGAGGCGTCGGGATGGGGGTTCAACCTGACCCACGCCGGGGATTGGGTGGTGGCCGCCCTGGTTCGCGGGGCGGGCATTGGCGTGGATCTGGAAACGACCGCGCGCCGGGCGGATATTGTCGGCCTGTCGAAGCGGGTGTTCTCGGACAGCGAACAGGCACAGGTGCGGGAGGGGGGGCGGGAGGCGTTTTTTACGCTCTGGAGCCAGAAGGAGGCATTGCTGAAGGCGCTGGGCTGCGGCTGGGCGGATGGCCGGATTCAACGCCGCACGTCCCTGGTGACGGCACAATTCCAAGTGGAACCGGTGACGGGAGCCCGGGTGTGGTCCCGCCGGGTGCAGGAGGGGTATGCGCTGGCGGTCGCGATGCTGGATCAGTCGGAAAACACTTCGGCGGTGAACACATAGAGATCGGTGCGGGGGTCTTTCCAGGCCTCGCGGGGCAGTCCGGCTTTCTGGGAGCAGAGTTCGCCCATGAAGGTATCGAGGTCCCAGCCGGTTTCGGTCGCGACCTGGGGCAGAAACACGCCGCGCCGGAATCCGCGCCCCACCTGTACACCGTGGATTCCCAGCCGGATTTCGCGCCAGTCCTCGATTTTCCGCAGGGGGCTCAGCACGGAGATTTCATAGTCGAGGGAGTCGAGTTCGCCGGCGGTGACGCGGGGAAAACGCGGATCCTGGGTGGAAGCGGCGACGGCCATCTCCATGACGGTTTCCCAGACGGGACGGTCGGCTTCGAAATGGCCGATGCAGCCGCGCAGGCGTCCGTGCTGATGAAGGGTG
>JAHDSS010000244.1 GCA_018432565.1 Kiritimatiellia bacterium | reverse complement strand
GGGTGAGCAGGAACCAGAGGGTGGGCATTTTGCGCAGATCGGTGTTGAAGACGACGAGATCGGCCTGTTTGCCGGGTTCGAGGGAGCCGATTTCGTCCTCGAGGAACAGGTTGCGGGCGGAGCCGAGGGTCCAGAGGCGGATGCCTTCTTCGACGGGGACTTTTTCCCTGGGGCCGACGTGGGTGTTGCCGTTGCAGTCCATGCGCAGGGCGGCGATGAGCAGGCCGTAGGCGGGATTGATGGGGCCGGCGGCCCAGTCGGTGCCGAAGGAGACGGGGACGCCGGCATCGAGGAGGGAGCGCCAGGGCATAAGGCGCTGGGAGCGTTCGGGGCCGAGGGCGGGCTGGGCCAGTTCATCGAAGAAGTGCTGGGGTTGCATGGAGGCGAAGAGGCCGAGGCGGGCCATGCGGGGCCAGTCGTCGGGGAGGGGCAGTTCGCAATGTTCGACGCTGTGGCGGGCGTCGCGCGGGCCGTTGACGGTCAGGGCGTTTTCGTAGGCGTCGATGACGCGGCGGGCGCCGGCGTCGCCGCAGGAATGGGTGCAGCACTGCAGGCCGAGGCGGTCGGCGAGAGCGATGACGCGGTTGAATTCGTCGGCAGTCCAGTCCGGGCGTCCGCAGGTGGACGGATCGTTGGCATACGGCTCGAACAGGAAGGCGGTGTGGTTGTCGGCGGTGCCGTCGATATAGAACTTCAGGGATTCGCCGAGAATCAGGTGGTCGTCGGACTCGGACTTCCGGAGTTTTTTCCAGTTGCGGAGGTCCTGCTCGAGGCGGGCTACGTCGGCGAGGCGGTCGTGGCCGACGAAGTAGGCGCCGCGGACGCGGCAGCGGTCGAGTCCGCCCTGGTCGCGGAATTTGAGGATCAGGGGGATGAACTGCGGATAGATCTGGATGTCGTGCATGGTGGTGACGCCGACGGAGAGGGCGTCGTCGAGGGTCTTCTGCATGGCGTCGAAGATGCCCTGTTCGACTTCGGGGGTGAGCTCTTCCGGAGTCAGGAATTCCAGAAAATTCACGACATGGTAGTGCCTGCACTCGCCGGTGCATTGGCCGGTTT
>JAHDSS010000430.1 GCA_018432565.1 Kiritimatiellia bacterium | reverse complement strand
TGAGCGTGCCATTGGTCCACCCTTCCCAGAGGGCTTCGTTGACGGTGCCGGTGACGGCATAGGAGCCGGCGTTGGCAGGGGCGTCAGGAAGGCCGTCGTAGGTGATGTCCACGGCGAGCCCGGCGGGATCGGTCGTGGCGGTGACGATCCGGGCGGAGCCGTCATAGGTCTGCGCGAGGTCGTGCAGGGTGACGTCGGCGGGCACTTTGGAGACGTTGAAGACGTTGGTCACGGGGGGGGCGGGTGCGTAGAAATCGTCACCGGGCTGCGAGGCGACAATATGGATTTCGCCTGCCCCGGTGAAGGTCAGGTTGCTGCCGCCCTCGATCTGGGCCGGGCCGGAGGCGACATTGAAGGCAACGGCCAGGCCGGAGCTGGCGGTGGCGGACAGGATCAGTTCATTGGTGGCCCATGGATCGTCTATCGGAGGAAAATCAATGGTCTGGGGGTGGCGGGCGCCGGTTCCGGCAAACAGCAGATTGGTCAGGGGGGTGGGCGAGTCGGTGTCCAGGGAGAGGGCGGCCTGGAAGACTCCGGCGGTGGCGGGCCAGAAGACGGCGGTGAAATTGGAGGCGCCGCCGATTTCCACGGTGGAGGGGATGCCGGCGAATTCAAAACGGGCGGCGCCGGCGCCGTTGGTGGTCCAGCCGTGGACATGCAGGTTGGAGGATCCGAGATTGCGCAGGATGAAGGTGTTCGTCCGGGCCTGGCCGATGAGGACCTCGCCGAAATCGGTGCCTTTGGCGAGGGAGGGCGGTTCGGAGTCCACGACGGGCGCGCCGTTGGTGCCCAGCACGGAGAGGCCCGAGGACGATCGCAGCAGGAATGCGCGGGGCTGGCCGTAGTAGAGGCCGCTGCCGGCGATTTCGTTGTACTCGTTGATGGCGGCGGCGTTGGTGAGCACCCAGCCCGAGCCGGCGTCGATCAGGTCGTTGAGGTTGGTCATGACGCCGTCGCGCCAGAGAAAGGCCTGGTTGGTGCCGGAACCGGTGGTGGAGGTGCCGACGACCCAGGAACGGTCATTAATGGCGTTGGCG
>JAHDSS010000154.1 GCA_018432565.1 Kiritimatiellia bacterium | reverse complement strand
CTTCCGTTCCGCGTCGGGGGAAGCGGCCTCCGGGGGGATGTGCATAACCCGGTGGCAACCCGGCGAATGCCTGTGGACAATCCCGCCGCGGTGTGGACAACCCCGGGTTGTTCCACTTGGGCACAGGGGGGAGGGGTCGGTTTTTCACAGGCCGCAGACCCGTTCCAGGCCCGTCCAGCCGATTCTGTTCTTGATGTTCACAGGATTCACAGGACATACTGATAAGACGGTTTGTATTCCTTACATAAGAAGACATAACAGCCACGAGGCGGCAGCCATGAAAATCAAAGTCAACAAAGAACTCATCATTGACGGTCTCCAGAAGGTCCAGTCCGTGATCAATCCGCGCAACGCCCTGCCTGTTCTTTCGAACGTCCTCATCCGGGCCGCGGACGGACATCTGGAACTCACCGCCACCGACATGAATCTGACCGTCCGGGCCACCGTTCCGGCCGAGGTAACCGAACCCGGCGCCACGACGCTGCCCGCCAAGCGCATTTTCGGCGTGTTCCGCGAATTGAGCGTGGACGAGGCCGAAATGGAGGTCAATGACGACAACATCGCCTTCATCCATGCCGCCAGCTCCTATTTCCGGATTCACGGGATTCCCGAAGCGGATTATCCGATTCTGCCCGAGATGGAAGACGCCAAGAGCTACACCCTCGAGCAGGCCGCCTTCCGCAACATGCTCAAGCTGACGGCCTATGCCGCCTCTCCGGACCCCAACCGCCAGCTGCTCCACGGCGTGCTGCTCAGCTTCAAGGCCGGCAAGCTCAGCGTCGTGGCCACCGACAGCCGCCGGCTCGCCCTTGTCGAGCACGAAGTCGAATTTCCCGCCGATGCGGAACTGGACATGATCGTTCCCTTGAAGACCGTCGAGGAGCTGATCCGGACGCTGGGGGAAAGCGGCGAGGTGAAAATCCTGGCCAACCAGAAGCAGGTGGCGTTCGAGTTCGACGGCACCCTGGTCATTTCCAAGCTGGTGGAAGGCACCTATCCCAACTTCCGCCAGGTCATTCCCCAGTCCTCTCCCGAGCGCGTGGCGATCGAGCGAGAGCCCTTCCTGACCGCCATTCGCCGCACCTCCCAGCTCGTCAGTGACGCCGTCTCCGGCGTCAAGCTCACCTTCACCAAGAACCGCCTCGAGGTGCTCGCCGCCGCGGCCGAAATCGGCGAAGGCCGCGAAACCATGGACGTCAAGTATTCCGGGCCGGACATCGCCATTTCCTTCAACCCCGCCTTTCTGATGGATCCGTTGAAAGCGCTGACCCCCGACGAGGTCTTTTTGGACCTGATTGACGACACCAGCCCCGGCGTCATTCGCTCGACGATCAATTTTGTTTACGTGCTGATGCCCATCCGGGTGACCTGAGCGGAAAGGCGGAAAGCCGGTGCAAACCAAACGCCGCCTGAGGAGGCGGCGCGGCAAAGATGGTTGCCCGACTAGGATTTGAACCTAGACAAACAGCTCCAGAGGCTGCTGTGCTACCGTTACACCATCGGGCAGATGGATTGAAAACGCGCTTAAACCTACTTTTTTTGGGGGCGAAGTCAAGCCCCCGCCGTTTCCCGGCCGGGGCCCGGGCCCGATCGGACCGCCCATGAGCGATTTCCAGAAAGACAACGTGGCGCTGATGTGCGACATCGGCGAAATCGTCGGCCTCTTTGATTTCGAGGCCGGCCTCGACGCGTTTCTGGCCCGCATTGTCTCCACCGTGGCCTGGCACATGCGCGCCGCGGTCTGTTCGATCTACCTGTACGAAACCAAGACCCGCGAACTGGTTCTCCGGGCCAACCAGGGGTTGAATCCGGGCCTGATCGGCCATCTGCGCCTCAAGCTGGGCGAAGGCATCACCGGGACCGCCCTGAAGGAAATGCGCCCGATCTGCGAGGCCAAGGCCACCGATCATCCCGCCTTCAAGCACATCCCCGGGAGCCACGAAGAGGCCTATCTCTCCTTTCTCGCCGTGCCGATCCAGCGGAAGATGAATCCCGTCGGCGTGATCGTCGTCCAGGATCCCCAGTGGAATTACTTCACCCCCAACGATGTCCAGGCCCTCCGCGTCATTTCCTCCCAGCTCGCCGGCGTGATCGAAAACGCCCATCTGCTCATGCGTCTCCACGGCGCCCCGGAGACCGAAACCGCCACCTCGTCCGAAGCCCCGTTCTTCGGCGACAACGCCCTGGAGAGCGGCACCCATTGCATCCGCGGCAAGGGGGCTTCCGGCCGGATGGGCATGGGCCTGTCCACCCGCATCGGCCAGTACCTCTCCCGGAATCCCGCCGACTATCTCTGCCCCCTCGGCCTGACCGAGGCGGATTTCGACCGCGCCATCGAACTGACCGAACACCAGCTCATGGATCTTCAG
>JAHDSS010000158.1 GCA_018432565.1 Kiritimatiellia bacterium | reverse complement strand
GAATGCCGCATAGTGGGCGGGTGGACTGACGTGGCGATGAGCGAGAAAAGAGAAATCGAGCAGCAAATCCAGAAGAACCTGCATGTCCCCGGCGAATCGTCGTGGCGGCAGTATGCGCGGCTGGCGGTGGGGCGGGAGAGTTTGGGTGCCCTGTTGCGCTACGAGCTGGTGACGGGGCCGCTGTCGGGGTGGCCGGGGGCGGCGGGGCTTTGGCTGCGGCGCAAGCTGTATCCGGGCCTTTTGGGCGGGTGCGGCCGGGGGCTGATTGTCGGGCGGAACGTGACGATCCGGGGGGCGGCGAACATCCGCCTGGGCCGGAACGTGGCGATCGACGACAACGTGGTGCTGGATGCGCGGGGGGCGGAGGCTTCGATCGAGCTGGGCGACGGGGTGTTGATTTCGCGCAACACGATTCTGCGAGCCCGCAACGGGCGGCTGGCGATCGGGGAGGGAAGCGACATCGGGGCGAACTGCCTGCTGGCGACCGACAGCCGGCTGGAGATCGGGCGGGAGGTGCTGATTGCGGCGTATGTGTATGTCACGGCCGGCGGCACCCACCGGTATGACGATGTGTCCCGGCCGATTATTCAGCAGGGCTTTGAACGCGCGGGCGGGGTCGCCATCGGCGACGATGTGTGGATCGGCGCGCACTCCACGGTGCTGGATGGCGTCGTCATCGGATCGGGCTGCGTGGTGGGTGCGCATTCCCTGGTGAACCATTCGCTGGACGACCGCGGCGTGGCCTGGGGCGTACCGGCGGTCCGGCGCCGCGACCGCGGCGCGCCCGCGGCGGCTGCGGCGCCATGAACGGGCCGGCGGTTCATCCGGAGTCCGGGACCGACCGGACGATGACGGCGATTCCGCCGGACGCCCCGTTTTTGAGCATCGGGTTTTCGGCGAGGGAGCTGTGCACGCGTTGCGGCAGCTGCGCGGGGGTGTGTCCGGAGGAGGCCATCGAGCTGGACGAGCGGAAGTTTCCGCGGCTGATTCCCGATCGCTGCACGCGCTGCGGGCTGTGCGCAGCGGTATGCCCCGGCGCGGAGGTGCGGTTTGGCGAGCTGTCCGAGCAGGTATTCGGCCGGCG
>JAHDSS010000028.1 GCA_018432565.1 Kiritimatiellia bacterium | reverse complement strand
GACAGGCGCCGACGGGCGTCGGGGTCGGTCAGCGCCTGCCGGATGTCCGCGTAGTTGCGCTCTTCGTCCCACCCGGCCGCTTCGCTGCGTTCGGAAAAATTCCCGTCGAACAGCGTCTGCCAGTTGCGTTCGTTCACCAGCGCCGGCAGGCGGCCGGAGCGCGCCGGCACCAGCAGGGGGCGGCCCCGCGCCGCGGCCTCCATCAGCCCGCGCCCCGTCCCCACCACCAGATCCCCGGCATCCAGCACCGCCGAGGCCTGTCCGGTCAGGTTCGGATCGCTGATCACCGCGCCGTGGGGACCGAGCCGCTCCCGGATGGCCTGCTCGGTCTGTGCGTTCTGCACCGCCCCCAAAAACACCAGTTGCACCGGCACGCCATCCGACGCCAGGCGCTCCGCCAGCCGGATGCTCATCTCCGCCGTCCGGAAATAGCTGGGCGAAATCCGGCCGATCCGCAGCAGCACCGGCTTGGCCGGATCCAGCCGCGCACGCAGCGCCGCCACCTTGTCCGCATCCGCCGCCACCGCGCCGATCCGGTTCGGGATGCGCCGGATTTGCGTACCGCGGAACGCCCGCCGGGAACGGAAATAGTCTTCGTTCTCCCGGCTGTACACGATCAGCCGCGGCACCCGGGGAAAGTAGCCCCACGGATAGGCGCGTGCCGCGGGATCGGGCCCCCCGCACTTGGTCAGCAGCAGCCCGCATCCCGTCCGCCGCGCCGCCGCGCGCGCGAACGCGCCGGCAATCGGATCGAACGCATGAATGACATCGGGCTTCACTTGCTCCACGATCTGTCTGAACCGCTCCAGCTCCCGGCGGCGCAGGCGTCCGGGACTGAATTGCACCCGGTGCGTCGGACAGGGCAGATCCGCCAGCGGCGGGCTTTGAGCGCAGCCGAACACCGCCACCGTGCAGTCCGCCAGCGGAGCCAGCGCCTCGACCAGCGCCCGGAAGCTGTACAGATGCCCGCCTATGCCGGTGGTGTCGCCGGCATCGGTCGTCAGCAGAATGTTCAGTCGTTCAGCCACCGAATCGTCCATCCCAGACGGCCGGCCGGAACGGCCCGCTCTCGCTCAGGCGATTGGGGGCTCCCGCCGGATTCTTTTCGGCCAGCAGATGAATCCGCCGCGACGGCCCCCATTGCAGCGGAGCGTCCCGCCGCAGCGCCAGGTGAACCAGGAATGCCGTCCAGTGGCCGGCCACCTGCCGCCAGCTGCTCTCGTTCCGGATCGTGCTCGCGGTGAAACGGCGGAAGCCGCCCGGCCGCAGCATGGCGTTCACCGCCCCGATGTTCAGCCGCCAGTATTCCGGCGCATCCGACACCGCCGTCTCCGGCGTCCAGTCCCCGGCGGCGGCCGCCGCCGGGCGGGCTTTCCCCGCCGGCCGGCCGTGCGTCGCCCCGCTGAAGCCCGGCGGAAACAGCATCGCCGGCATGCGCCATTCCAGCGACAGGCATTCGCACAGCGACCCCATCCGCGACAGCGCCGTGAACGGATCGGGGATCCGGTGCAGGAACCCCCACGCCAGGATCCAATCCACCGGCTGCAGCGTTTTGCGGAATTCCGGATCCAGAATGTCGCCGGTCTCGAAACGCACCTGTTGGAACCCCAGGGCGCGGCGGATGAAATCGGCCTTGCGGATGCGGGTTTCGTCCAGATCCAGCCCCAGCACCGTGGCGCCTTGTTCAGCCAGATAGAAGGAGTACACGCCTTCGCTGCAGCCGATATCCAGCACGGTCTTGCCCTGTACGTCGAACGTCTGCACCAGGCGGGTCTTGCGGCGGTCCTTGGGCGACCCCTGGCCGCCGGCAGGGCGCGTCAGGCGGCCGTCCGGCAGCCGGTAGGGCGTCAGCCAGTGCCCCTCTCGGGTCAGAGCCTCCAATTCGTCTGCCGAATACGCCTGCGGGCTGTTTGCCTTGTGTTCCATGCCGTCCTCCCTGTGCCTCACCGCTCCGGGCCTCCGCCGGACCCCGCGGGCGTTCCCGCGCCGTCGAAAATCCGGTCGAACATCTTTTCGGCGCCGCGCCGGGTGTAGAGGCCCGACACGACGTTGGGCCAGACGCCCGCATCGCCCCGGAACACCAGTCCGCGGACCCGCACCGGGATCGGATCGGTTTCCAGCGCGGCCAGCACGGCCGCGCGGTGCAGGCCCCGGCTGACCTGCCAGCGCCACTCGCCATCTTCCCTCAGAAACACCAGCGCTTCGATGTCGCCGTCGGCCCGGTCATGGCGCCGGTAGCCCGAGCGCCGGATGGAGTCCAAGGCCGCAAGCAGCCGCGCGCTTTCCGCCCGCAGCTTGTCCTCCGTCACCGGCCCGTAGGCCTTGTCGCCGTGGGCGGCCGACAATTCCCGCCCCTGCCCCCGGCTCTCCCGCCGGGCCACGCCCTCCATCGCCGCCGCCTTCTGGGCGAGGGTGGCCGGCGTCCAGGGTTCCGGCACGGCCCAGACCGGCGCCTCCGGCAGCCCGGGCGCGTCCGCGTCCTCCAGCCCGGCCCAGTCGTGCAGGCGGCGCGGCTGCACCGCCGCATAATGCCGGCCCAGCACGGTGCGGATCGTCCCGCCCGGATCGTCCGCCGCCAGCGCCTCCGCCGCCGCGCGCACAAACGGATTCGTTCCCGGCTCCAGCGGATAAAACCGGATCCGCCCGCCCGTCCGCGGCGCCGCCACCAGAACCCCCCGGACCGGATGGCTCAGCCACTGGCGCGGATCGTTGCCGGCGGCGCGCACATCCACCGGACCGGCCTGCCGCTCCAGGCGGTAGCCGAGGCGGTGGAGACAGTGCAGAATGGACGCCTTGATCATCGGAGACTTAAGGGGGACCCGCCGCCGGACCGCCCGGCGGCTGCTCCCGGATGATCGCCATGATCTTGAAATACAGATAGAACCGCAGCGCGCTCATGGACAGGCTGTACAGCACCAGCGTCCACGCCTGCGACAACTCCAGCCACCAGCCCGCCAGAAACGGCGCCACCATGAACCCCACCCGCAGCAGGTTCATCTGGAAGTAATACGTCTGCTTGCCGAACACGTTCAGCGCGCTCACGATCGGACTGGAGACGAACTGCGTCAGCAGATAGACCGACATGATGCTGGCGAACACCCCCGCCGGCCGCCACACGTCGCCGAACACCAGCTGGAACAGCCACGGCCCGGACAGCAGCAGAATCAGAAACGGCGGCACGCTGATCCAGAACAGCTTGCGGGTGATGCCGCGGGTGATCCGGTAGATCTCCTCCGGCCGCTTGCGGCCCACCTTGGCGATTTCCGCGTAGTAGGCCTGCCCGATCGTATGCCCCAGCAGCGCCATGGGCAGCGCCATGATCATCAGCGCCAGCCCGAACTGGCCCGTCGCTTCCGCCCCGTGGTGCCACGCGAAAAACAGCAGCGGGGCCTTCGACGAAAAGCTCAGCAGGAACTGCGACGGCAGCCGGTACTTCGGAAAGTCCGCGTAGCGCCGCAACAGAAATCCCATCCGCCGGAGGGACACCTGCCGCGCCAGCCCGCGGTGATCCCGCCGGAACCGCCGGAACAGCATCCACGACCCGCCCGACTGCATCAGGATCTGCCCGATCAGCAGTCCCAGCGGCTTGAGCCCCAGCAGCCCCAGCCCGATCTTCGAAACCGCCCCGATCACCGACTGCCAGACCTGGGTCTGGGCCAGCGACTTGAATGCCTTGTCGCGCACCGCCCAGTGGCTGACGATCTCGTAGAGCCCCGTGCCGATGATGGCCACCGGCAGCAGCCACCAGTACGGCAGCAGCCGCTCCATGTGCAGCGCCTGCAGCACCGGCTCCGAAAACAACAGGAAGAACACCAGCACCAGCGGCGAAATCGTCAGCAGCAGCGCCCCGCACAGCACCGCCAGATTCAGCGCCATCCCGTCGCGCTTGGGCAGCGGTATCGCCGTGCTGTAGGCCAGCGTGACGAACGGGATCAGCATGGCCGCCAGCGACGCGAACACCGACAGCACCCCCATGTGCTCCGGCGTGTAGATCCGGGTGATGAAGGGCGCCGATCCCGCCGCCACCACCCGCGCCAGCATCGCGCCCGACGTCAGCAGGGCCATGTTGCGGAAAATGGCCGCCAGCGGCCCCGAGCCGTGCCATTTCCGGGACAACACCGACAGGAGCCGGCGACCGGCGCCGGCGCGCCCCTCTGGATTGCGCTCTTCCATCCAATGCGATCCCCGTTCGTTTCGGCCGTTCAACACCGCGCCACGCTTCCGCCCAGACGCTGCATCTTGTCCACGAAGCGGTCATAGCCGCGCTCGACCTGCCAGGCGTCGGCCACGCGGGTCGGCCCCTCGGCCGTCAGCCCCGCCAGCACCAGGGCAATGCCCGCGCGCAGATCCAGCGCCGTCACCTCCGCGCCCTTCAGCCGCCGCCCGCCCCGGATCTGCAGCAGATCCCCCACGACCGTATAGTCCAGCCCCATCCGCCCCAGCTCCTCCGCATAGCCGTAGCGCCCCGGAAACCGCAGGTCCACGATGCGGGTCTGGCCCTCGGCGCACGCGCCGTACACCGCGAACAGCGGCTGCATGTCGGAATTGATCCCCGGATACGGCCCCGTGGACAGGTCCACCGGATAGGGCCGCCCGCCCCGCGCAATCAGCCGGTCGCCGTTCCGGTAGAAATGCGCCCCGCTCTCGCGCAGGTGGATCAGCGGCACTTCCAGATGGTCGAAGGGAAACCCTTCGATCTCCACGTCGCCGCCCGTGATCACCGCGCCGATCAGCCATGTCAGCGCCTCGACGTTGTCGGGAATCACGGCATGCCGCGCCCCGCCCAGCCGCGCCCCGCCCCGCACCCGGATCGATTCCTGTCCGCGCACCTCGATCTCCGCCCCCATTGTTTCCAGCATCGCGATCAGATCCATGATCTCCGGCCGGATGTGGGGATTCCAGATCCGGGTGTCCCCGCGGGCCAGCGTGGCGGCCAGAAGGGCGTTTTCGGTGGCCCCGGTGGACCGGAACGGCAGATGGATCTCCGCGCCGCGCAGCCCGTCCGGCGCTTCGGCGCACAGCCGCCCGTCTTCTTCCCGCACCCGGGCCCCCAGCGATTCCAGCACCAGCACGTGCAGATCATGCTTCCGTTCGCCCAGCCGGCAG
>JAHDSS010000348.1 GCA_018432565.1 Kiritimatiellia bacterium | reverse complement strand
TGCCGCGACAAATGGAACCTGATCGGCATGTACATGGGCGGCTGCAACGAGGACATGGCCAGCAAAGGCCTCGTGAACTACCGGCCCGGCCGCGCCGAATTCCGCAAGGTGCCGGTCTTCCTCAGCGCCGGCAATCGCGACGAAACCGCCCCGGTGCAGTCAGCGGACAAGGTTCGCCTTTCTCTGGAAGCCACCGGATTCCGCGACGTGCGGCTGGAAACCTACGACGGCGCCCATGACCCCTGCCTTCCCCATACGACCGATGCCCTGAAGTGGTTCGCGGAACTGGCCGCCAAAAACACCGCCTCCGGCGGGCCCGGCCGCCGCCTGCGCTAGCGCATATTCATGTATTCTGTGGCCGCAGAATTCGACCGGGACGGGGTCGTCCCGGCTCCAAACAGCCACTGAATCCTTGTCTTTGGAGCCCCCGACGACCCCGTCGGGGGGGTGGAACGGCTATGACATTATGAAAACTGCTTTAGCCGGCCTCACCCTCCCAGGGCGTTCCTTTTTTCCTTCTCCGGAAGGAAACTGCTCGCCAGCGCATCCCGGTTGATCGCGGCGAAGTCGGCTTCGTCCAGCCCGTGGAGGTCCGCCATCGCCCGGTATTCGTGGTTCAGGTCGTAGTCGAACACCCCGGGGTCGTCGGCGTTCAGGCTCACCCGGATGCCTGCCGCCCGGAGCTGCCGGATGGGATACGCATCCATCGAGGCGATGGAACGCGTCAGGAGGTTGCTGGTCGGGCAGAGTTCGAGCAGAATCCCCCGCCGGGCCACGTCGTCCATCAGGGCCGGATCTTTGTAGATCTGCACCCCGTGGCCAATCCGCTCCGCCCCGAGTTCCTCCAGCGCGCTGCGGATGGATTGGCTGGACGTGGGAATGTCGGATTCCCCGGCATGCACCGTCAGATGCAACCCCGCTTCCCGTGCCTTTCGAAACAGCCCGGCAAAGCGGCTGCCCGTGAAATTCGCCTCGTCGTTGGCCAGGTCCATGCCGATTACGGTGTCCCGGTTCGCAATGAAAAATTCGGTCGCGCGGGACGCCGTCGGCAGATCCCACTCCCGCCCCAGGATGCCGATCAGCCCTGCCGCCATCGGACAGGTCTTTTTCGCGTCCGACAGGCCGTCGAGAAGCGCCCCGTGGATCTGGTCAAAGGTCAGGTTCTGCCGCTCGCCCTGGATGAACACGGGCGAATAGCGCAGTTCCAGCACGCGAACGCCTTCGGCATGGGCGTCTTCGCACGCTTCGCGGGCCATGCGGCGAATGCGGTCCGCGCCCGTCAGCACCCGGTGGATCAGACCGAATTTTTCGAGAAACACCTTCAGTCCGTCCACCGGCTTCGTGATCAGGATGAAGTCCCGCAGCTCCTCTTCCGTGGCGTCCCGGGAAATCAACCGGTCCTCCAGCACCCATTCCTTCATCGTGGCATAGCGGATGGCGCCTTCGACGTGGCGATGCAGTTCGACCTTGGGCAATGCGTTTATGTTCATGATCCCGATGTAGGCCAAGGCGGCCGGCCTGTCAATCCCGGCCCGTCCGGCCCTCTTCCCCGGCACGGTTTGCCCTTGCTTTTCCCGCGCCAGAACCGAACATGGGAACGAAATCACCCACAGGAAGGTCCGCATGAATCCCCCGTCACAATCCGCGCCCCTGCAATGGCTGGCCAACCCGCACGCCGGACAGCCCGGCGACTGTCCGGCCCTGAAGCGCCTCAAGCCCCAGGCGGTGACCCGCGTGGCCCGTCAGTTCCACCGCCAGCTGGACGGCTACCGCATGAGCCCCCTGAAAAGCCTGCCGGGGCTGTCCGCCATGCTCGGCGTAGGCGGCATCTGGGTCAAGGACGAATCGGAACGCCTCCGCCTGAATTCCTTCAAGGTGCTGGGCGGCTCCTTTGCGCTCTATCAGTTTCTCCGCAAGCGTCTCGGCATCCGCGACCGCGAACTGACGGTTTCGGAACTGAAGTCCGACGCGGTCCGGCGCCAGCTCGGGGACATCTGCTTCGCCACCGCCACCGACGGCAACCACGGCCGCGGCGTGGCCTGGGCCGCCATGGAACTGGGCTTTGACTGCGTCGTCTATGTCCACGAGCGCACCTCCCGGCCGCGCATCCGCGCCATCGAGGAATACGGCGCCCGCGTCAAGGTCATTGCGGGCACCTATGACGACGCGGTGCGGCAGGTCATGCGCGACGCCGAAACCCACGGTTGGCAGATCATTTCCGACACCTCCTGGGCCGGCTACGAAGACATTCCCTGCTGGGTCATGCAGGGATACACCACCCTGATGGCAGAAGTGCAGGAACAACTCGCCGCGCAGGGCATTGTTCGCCCCACCCACGTGCTCGTCCAGGCCGGCGTCGGCGCTCTCGCCGCTTCCGTCATCGGTTATTACCAGGGGCTGTTCGGCGCCGACCGCCCCGTCACCGCCGTGGTGGAACCCGACAAGGCCGCCTGTCTGTTTGAATCGGCCCGGCAGGGCGACGGCCGCCCGCATTCCGTCGGCGGCACCCTCGATACCATCATGGCCGGCCTGGCCTGCGGCGACCCCAGCCCCCTGGCCTGGGAAATCCTCGATCGCCACGCGGACGTCTTTCTGTCCTGCCCCGACTTCGTCGCCGCCAAAGGCATGCGCGTTTACGGCATGCCCCTCGCCGGCGACCCGTTCATCGTGTCCGGCGAATCCGGCGCCGTTACGCTGGGCGCCCTGATGTTCGCCGCGGAATGCCCCGGTCTCGCTTCCCTCAAGCAGGCGCTCAAGCTGGACGCCCAGTCGCAGGTCCTGCTGATCAATACCGAAGGCAATACCGACCCGGAGCTCTTCCGCCGCGTCGTCTGGGAGGGCGGCAACCCCGTTCCCCCGGATTTCCGGCATCCGACCGGATAGACAAAAAAACGTCCCGCGGACCCGGGGGGCTGCGGGACGCCATGAATTCCTTGCGGGAACCCTATCCGGCCTGAACCGCTGCGGTCGCGGCCTTCGCCGCCGGACGGCCGGGCTTGCGTCCGGGTTTCCGGCCGGGTTTCCGCCCCGGCTTGCGGCCGGGCTTGGCCGCTTTCTTGGCCGCTTCCGGCATCAGCTTGCGCAGCGCGCGCTTGTTCATCTTGCGGATTTCGCGCAGACGCCCCGGCGTTTCCTTGCGGCGGATGGAAATCTTGCCCTTGGTGCCTTCCCAGTTGACCACGGTCTGGCCGCTGACGCCCGCCAGCTTGGCGAATTCCGTCTGCGTCAGGCCCAGGCGCTTGCGCAGGGCGCGGACGCCTTTGCCGCTGATCCAGAACCGGCCCGCGAGATCCGCGTCGCCGGCCGGCGCGGACACCGGCAGCTCCGAAGCCGGCACGGCTTTCTTCACCATCGTGGTTTCCTTCTGCACCGCCGTCAGCTGGCGGCGCAGGTCCGCAATCAGCCCGCGCTGCGCCGCCTGGATGCGCTTGACGCCGGCCAGCTCCTTGGTGATCTCCCGGCGCGCCAGGCGCGAGATTTCCGCTTTCAGTTC
>JAHDSS010000184.1 GCA_018432565.1 Kiritimatiellia bacterium | reverse complement strand
TTCGATCCCGCCAAGGTCGTCGTCCGCACCCCCAAGACCCGCGGCATCCAGATGACCACCAAGCGCATCGCCTCCATCGCCACCCAGAAGCCCCGCAACTGGGACGACAAGGCCGGCCCCAAAGGCGCCTTGTTGAATTAGGCCCCCTTCTTCGTTTTCTGCTATTTTTCGCAATCCCGGTCAAGAATCCGATCCCCGCGGATGCTGTACTGGGCGGCGAAAACCAGGCACAAGGCGAATCCCGATGGACCCCGATCAAATCAACGCCGTGAAACGGATGCAAGGCTTCATCGAAGCCCACCTGGCCGAGCCCGTCACCCTCTCCGCCCTCGCCCGCGCCGCCCGCTATTCCCCGTGGCATGCCGCCCGTCTCTTCAAGGAATACACCGGCCGCTCCCCTTTCGACTACATCCGCCAGCGCCGGCTCTCCGCCGCCGCGAACCGGCTCTCCGCCTCCCCCTGCAAGGTGGTGGATGTCGCCTTTGATTTCGTCTTCGATTCCCACGAGGGCTTCACGCGCGCCTTCACCCGCCAGTTCGGCATGCCCCCCCGCCGCTTTCAACGCCATAAGCCGTCTGTCGTCCTGTTCATGCCCGACCGGATGCGCAGCTATTACCCCCCCGAAACGAAAGGATCCGCCCCCGTGAAATCCCCCCCGGAAAAAACCGCTTCCCAGGTCGTCTTCGTCCAGATCGTCCAGCGCCCGGCGCGAAAGATGATCCTCAAACGCGGCAAGCGCGCCACGCATTATTTCGACTACTGCGAAGAAGTCGGCTGCGACGTCTATGAGCGGCTCGGCCGGATCAAGCAGGCCATCCACGAACCCATGGGCCTGTGGCTGCCGGACCGCTTCCGCCGCCCGGGCACCTCCGTGTACGCCCAGGGCGTCGAAGTCCCGGCCGACTGCGCCGGGCCCGTTCCCGGGGGATACGACATCCTGGACCTGCCGCCCTGCACCTTCATGATCTTCCAGGGCCAGCCGTTCAAGGATGACGACTTCATGGAGGCCATCTCCTCGCTCTGGGACGTCATGAAAACCTACCAGCCCGAACTCTACGGCTACGAATGGGCCGACGACGATGCCCCCCGCTTCCAGCTCGAACCCGTCGGCTACCGCGGGTACATCGAAGGCCGCCCCGTCCGACGCCTCGGCGCCGCCAAATCCCCCGCCAAACCCGCCGCCAAACGCCCCCGTTCCCGCAACGCCTGATCTTGCTGTCCAATTCCATTCCGCAGCCGCCAATAACCAAAGGACTCTCCATGCCCAACGATCCCCTCCTCTCGAAATGCGCCGACTTCCTCCACACCCTCTGCGTGGACATCCCCGGGCGAAACGTCGGCAGCGAAGGCAACCGCCGCGCCACCCGCTTCTTCCGGGACACCGTCGCCGCCTTCGGCTGGCAAACCGAAAGCACGGAACTCGACGTCATGAACTGGTCCAGCGACGGCGCCCTTCTCCAGGCCGGCGGCCGCACCTTCCCCGCGCGCTCCAGCCCCTACTCCCGGGGCTGCTCCGTCCGCGCCCCGCTCGTCTTCGCTTCCTCCCTCGCTGAACTCGACCCCCTGGACGCCGGCGGCAAGATTCTGGTCCTGCACGGCGAAATTGCCCAAGAACAGCTCATGCCCAAGAACTTCGTCTTCTACAACCCCGACGAACACCGGCAGATCATCGCCCGCCTCGAACAGCAGCAGCCCGCCGCCATCGTCTCCATCACCGGCCGGAACGCCGCCCTTGCCGGCGGCCTCTATCCCTTCCCCCTCTTTGAAGACGGCGATTTCGACATCCCCTCCGTATTCCTCTCCGAAGAAGAAGGCAACGGCCTCCTCTCCCTCGCCCGACAAACGGCGGCCCTCGAATCCCGTGCCGTCCGGATCCCCTCCAAGGCCTTCAACGTCGTCGTCCGCAAGGGAAATCCCGACGCCCCCCGCATCGTCCTCACCGCCCACATTGACGCCAAACTCGGCACGCCCGGCGCCATCGACAACGCCACCGGCGTCGCCGTCCTTCTCCTCCTGGCCGAACGGCTCCGGGACTACGCCGGCCCCTACGCCCTCGAAATGGCCGCCTTCAACGGCGAAGACTACTACGCCGTCCCCGGGCAAATGGACTACCTCCGCCAAAACCAGGGCCGCTTCGGCTCCATCGCTCTCAACATCAACATCGATGGCGCCGGCTACCGCAACGGGCCGTCCGCCTTCTCGTTTTTCGACATCCCCGAACCCATGCAGGCCGCCGCCCGGCGCATGCTCGACACCTTCGCCGACACCGCCGAAGGCCCCCTCTGGCCCCAGGGCGACCACAGCATCTTCGTCCAGCAGGGCTGCCCCGCCCTGGCCGTTTCCTCCCTGTGGCTGCTTCAGCACATGGACAGCCAGGACATCACCCATACGCCCAAGGACAACCTCGACATCGTGGATCCCCGCAAAGTCGCCGCCATCGCCGAAGCCCTCGACTGGTTTCTGCACGCGTTGACTCACGGCTCAACTTGAGCACAGGCGCCGCCACCGCGGGATCCGGGCACAATCCCGACGGCCAGCCAACTGGATGTGCGTCCCAATGAGAGGTTTTCTGGCGGGGCAGGCTCTGTCCTGCCCGCTTTCTGGCAGGCTCGCCGCACCCCCGGGCGGGCAACACGGAGGTTCCCCCATGGGCGGACAAGAAGCCCCTCCCGCTCCAGGAACTTTGCCAACACCGAACAGGCTCCACCCCAGGCTGTCAGCGTTTTGTTCGTAAAGGCGATCCGGCCTTGTCCGACCCGGCTGGCCTGCGTATCGTTTGATTTGTGCTTCACTTTTTCGTGCTCCTTTCTTGAGACACAACAAGAGCACGGTGAAGCACTTGTTTTTTAAGCCTTATTCAATCGCATTTTCCGGGTTCAAGCCGGGCGGCGGATCTCGGCGGAGACAAGCGGGCGGTGAATTCGAAACCGAGACAAAAACATTATTTTAACACATGCCTGTCCAACTATAACTAAAACAACTGCAACTGGTTGCAATCTGCATTGCCGGAATCTTGGGGCTCGGAATTCCTAAGTAGTTCTGCCAGAGAGATCTTTTCGAACGCATGTGCATCCAAAATCCGGAGGATTTTG
>JAHDSS010000476.1 GCA_018432565.1 Kiritimatiellia bacterium | reverse complement strand
GAAGAGGCCGGCGGCAAGAAGGATTGGTTTCATGGCGGCAGTCTGTCAGATCCGCTCCGGCGTGTCGATGCCGAGAAGAGTCAATCCGTGGCGGAGGATTTTGGCGGCCAGGTCGCAGAGGCGGACGCGGCTTTCGCGGAGGCCGGCCTCGGCCTTGAGGAAGGGGACGTTCTGGTAGAAGGACGAGTAGGCCTGGGACAGGTCGTAGAGGTGGTCGGCGAGGAGGGAGGGTTTTTCCTGGGCGGCGGCGTCGAGAACGGCGTCGGCGTGGCGCGCAAGGCGCAGGGCGAGGCGGCGGGCGTGGGGGGAATCCAGCGAGATGGGTTCCTGCATGAAATCCACGCCGGGAAAACGCTCCTGATGCTTGTCGATGACCGACGCGATGCGGGCGACGGCGTACTGGAGATAGGGGGCGGAGTTGCCGTCCATGGCAAGGGCTTTTTCCCACGTGAAGGTGACGGCGGACTGCGGGTTCTGCGAGAGGTCGGCGTATTTGACGGCGCCGATGCCGACGGCGCGGGCGACGGCGAGCTGCTGGTCTTCCGGCATGTCGGGGGAGGCGGTTTTGACGATTTCGAGGGCGCGGCGTTCGGCCTCGTCGAGGAGGAGATCGAGTTTGATGGCGGTGCCCTTGCGGGTGGAGAGGAGGCCTTCGGGCAGGCGCATCAGGCCGAACCAGATGTGGCGCAGGTGCGTTTTCGCGCCGGCCTTTTTGGCCACGGCGAAGAACTGGCGGAAGTGCAGCTGCTGGCGCTCGTCGGTGACGTACACGATGGCGTCGGGGTGGAATTCGGCCTCGCGGGAAAAGACGGTGGCGAGATCGGTGGTGGCGTAGTTGTAGCCGCCGTCGGACTTGCGCACGATGCAGGGCGGGAGCTTTTCGTCGTCGAGGAAGGCGACGAGGGCGCCTTCGGATTCGCGGACGAGGCCGAGGGACTGGAGCTTTTCGATCACGCCGGGGAGCGCGTCATGATAGAACGACTCGCCGCGGACAAGCTCGAAGGAGACGCCGAGGCGGGCGTAGATGCGGTTGAATTCGGCGAGGGACAGATCGATGAACTGCTGCCAGAGGGCGCGGTTTTCGGGGTCGCCGGCCTGGAGCTTGACGAGTTCGGCGCGGGCCTGGTCCTTCCAGGCGGGGTCTTCCTCGCATTGCTGGTGGGAGAGGACATAGACGCGCTGGAGTTCGTCCACGGGGGAGGTTTCCAGGGCCTTGGGATCGAGAAAATGCCGGTAGCCCATGATGAGGATGCCGAACTGGGTGCCCCAGTCCCCGAGATGGTTGTCCCCGAGCACGGTGTAGCCGAGGGCGCGGTGAATGCGCTTGAGGGCGTCGCCGATGACGGTCGAGCGGATGTGGGCGACGTGCATGGGCTTGGCGACGTTGGGGGACGAGTAGTCCAGGATGACCGTTTTGCCGTCGCCGGGCCGGGGCACGCCGAGGAGGGCGTCGGCCTGGAGGGCTTCGAGATGGCGCGCGAGGGCGTCGTCGGAAAGCGTCAGATTGATGAAGCCGGGACCGGCGATGTCGGCCCTGGCGAGAAGCCCGGTGGCGTCGAGCCGGGCGACGGCCTGTTCGGCGATGGCGCGGGGCGGCTGGCGGAGAATCTTGGAGGCGGCCATCGCGGCGTTGCACTGGTAGTCGCCGAAGGACTCGCCGGCGGCGGGCACCGCGTCGAGCGGCAGCGCCGAGAGGTCGGCCTCCGGAAAAGCGGCGGCGAACGCGGCGCGGAGCCGCGAGGACAGGATTTCTTTGATCGTTTGCATAACAGCCGAAAACCTTAACTACGAATTACACGAATTGCACGAATGGAGAGGAGCCAGGAACCGTTCAGATTCCAATTTGGGATAGTGACCGAAATTGACGAGCAAGGCGAGTTTCTTGCCGGTGGCTTTCAAATAATTAATGGCTTGGGCGCGATGATCATCGGTCAGGCATTTGGTTGATTTGATTTCCACGATGATCTCATCAAAGCAGAGAAAGTCGGGTTGGTATGCCTGCTTCAACAGTTTGTTTTTGTATTTCAACTTAAGATGGGGTTGTTCAGCAAAAGGAACACCTTGTTCGGCAAATTCCAGAGACAAGCATTCCTGATAGACAGCTTCCAGGAATCCCGTTCCCATGGAGTTATACACCTCGAAACAGGCGCCGATGATTTGATAGCTCTCATCCTTGAACTGGAGGTTCGGTTTCATATTCGTGTGATTCGTTTAATTCGTAGTTGGCTGTCCGGCTCTTAGCACTCGGCGAATTCGGAAGGGCGGTCGGGGTGGGTGGGGAGGATCTGGATGTGACCAAGGCCGGCGGAGAGCAGACGGGAGCGGACGGCGTGGAGGGCGCGCTCCAGATCGTTGCACTCGCGGCTGAGATGGGCGAGAAACACCTGCCGGAGGGTGTCGCCGGCGATGTCGGCGAGCAGGGCGGCGGCCATGTCGTTGGAGAGGTGGCCCTGGCGGCTGAGGATGCGCTGCTTGAGGGACCAGGGACGGGTGCAGCTGTGGACGAGATCCTCGTCGTGGTTGGCTTCGAGAACGACCAGCTGGCAGCCGCGGAGGCGTTCGCGGGCGACGGAGGTGGCGATGCCGAGATCGGTGGCGACGCCGAGGCGGGAGGCGCCGGAGGTCAGGACGAAGCCGACGGGATCGTAGGCATCGTGGGGGAGAGGGAAGGGGAGCAGGTCGATGTCCCCGACGGCGAAGGACGAGCCGGACGTGAACAGGTTCCACGGCAGGCCGTCGCCGTTGCGGATGTGGCGGGCGGTTTCGCTGTTGGCATAGAGCCGGGCATTCAGTTTTTTGCTGAGATTGCGCAGGCCGGCGACGTGGTCGGAATGCTCGTGGGTGATGCAGATGGCCTGGACCTTGGCGGGATCGAGCCCGGCCAGCGCCATGCGCCGCAGGGTTTCGCGGGCGGACAGGCCCGCATCGATCAGCAGGGCTGTCGTCGGGGTTTCGACGTGGATGCAGTTGCCGGAGCTGCCGGAGGCGAGCACGCAGACGCGGAGTTGGGGGGGAGAGGGGAGCATGGGGGGAGGGGGAAAAATTCAATATCCAATATTCAATATCCAATATCCAACCGACGTGAACAGCCGGAATCCAGAAGTTTTCCACAGTGTGGAAAATCCGGAATCTTTTTTTCCATGGCGTGGAAAACGGGGGGCATGGGTTCAGGAGGGTTGGCCTTCGGGGGCGGCGGGATCGGTTTCGGCGGCGGCGAGGTCGGCCTCGGGTTCGGCGTCGGGGTCGTTTTCGGCGGGCTCGGCGGCGGCGGCCTTGCGGCGCTTGAGGAATTCGCGGGCGAGCTGGCGGTAGGCGGCGGCGCCGGTGCAGTTGGGGTCGTAGGCGATGATGGGCAGGCCGTGGGAGGGGGCCTCGGCGAGGCGCACGGAGCGGGGGATCAGGGAGTCGTAGATCTGGGCGGGGAAGTGGGTCTGGATTTCGCCGACGACCTGGTGGGAGAGGTTGGTGCGCATGTCGTACATGGTCATGACGATGCCCTCGACGGCCAGGCGGGGGGCGGCGCCGGAGTCGTGGAGCTTGCCGACGGCATTGAGGATGGTGCTGATGCCTTCGAGGGCGTAGTACTCGCACTGCATGGGGATCAGCAGGCCGTCGGCGGCGCAGAGCGCGTTCATGGTGAGGATGCCCAGGGAGGGGGGGCAGTCGATCAGGATGAAGTCGTAGCGGTGTTCGGCGGCGAGGGGCTCAAGGGTCATGGCGAGGCGCTGGAGGTAGTGATCGGCGCGGGCGACGTCGATTTCGGCCCCGGCGAGATCCACTTCGGAGGCGACGAGGTCGAGCCTGGCGACGGCGGTGGTCTGGATGATGCCGGCGATGGGCTGGTCGCTGAGCAGAATGTCGTAGATGCTGGCGCCGGCGGTTTTTTCCACGCCGAGGCCACTGGTGGCGTTGGCCTGGGGGTCCAGATCAATCAGCAGGATCTTCTGGCGGCGCTCGGCGAGGCAGGCGGCCAGATTGACGGCGGTGGTGGTTTTGCCGACTCCGCCTTTCTGGTTGGCGATGGCAATGATGGGTGTGGGCATGGTCGGTTCCTCGCTGGGTTGAATGGGGGCATTATAGCGGCCGGGAGCGCGGCGCAAACCTTTTTCGGGCGGGGCGGCCGGAAGGTGATTGTTTTATAAAACAATCATCACGCCCGAACCTGGT
>JAHDSS010000488.1 GCA_018432565.1 Kiritimatiellia bacterium | reverse complement strand
CGATGTGTTCACCGTTCTGAACATGGATCCCGAGGAGGACGAAGAGACCCTGGGCGACATCGGCTTCAAGACGGAACTGCGGCCGTGGTCGTGGCTGAAATGGGATTTCGACGGCGCCTACGACACCCAGGACGACAGCGTTCGCACCTTCAACACCCAGATGGAACTCCGGCATCCCGAGTGGTTCACGTTCGGCGTGGACTACCGCTACAAGCGGGATACGCGCGACGTGGTCGCCGGCGATCTGGAACTCTTCCCGGAACAGCGCTGGTCCGGCCGGCTTTATGCGCGCATGGACCTGGAGGAATCCCAGGTCGAGGAGCATTCGTACTATCTGATCCACCGCACCCGCTGCCTGGGCATCGGCCTCGGCCTGCGGATCCGTCCGGAAGAGGGCGAGGACGGCGAGGACAACTACACGGTTTGGTTCCGGATCTGGCCGCTGGCGTTCCCCGGATTCAGCAGTTCCCTGGGCGGCTGAGGCGGACGGCATGGGCGCGGAGCATCTGGTTACGGGCGGGGCCGGCTTCATCGGGTCCAATCTGGTCCGCCGGCTGGCGGGCGAAGGCGTCCGCGTCCGCGTCTTCGACAACCTGTCGTCGGGGCGGCGGGAAAACCTGGAGGGGCTGGGGTCCGCGGTGGAATTCGCGGAAGGGGATTTGCGCGATGCCGCGTCGGTGCGCGAAGCCATGCGCGGCATCCGCCGCGTGTTTCATCTCGGCGCGCTGGCGTCGGTGCAGGCGTCGGTGGACGACCCGGCGACGACCCACGAGGTGAATCTCACCGGCACACTGAACGTCCTGCTGGCCGCGCGCGACGCCGGGGCGGAACGCGTCGTGTTTTCCTCGTCGGCGTCCGTGTACGGCGACAGCCCCGAAATGCCCAAGCGCGAAGACATGCCGCCCGAGCCGCTGACCGGCTATGCGCTCTCCAAACTGGCCGGCGAGCACTACGGGCGGATCTTTTGCGGGCTCTACGGTCTGCCGGTGTTTTCGCTGCGCTATTTCAACGTGTTCGGCCCGCGGCAGGATCCGGCTTCGGATTACGCCGCGGTCATCCCCCTGTTCATGCGCGCCTATGCCCAGGACCGCCAGCCCGTGATCTACGGCGACGGCGGCCAGACGCGCGATTTCACCTTTGTCGAGGACATCGTCTCGGCGAATCTCGCCTGCGTGACCGCGCCGGCGGAGGTTGCCGGAGGCGTCTTCAACGTCGCCTACGGAGACCGGATATCCGTCAATGATCTCGCGCGCGAGATCGCTGCGCTGGCCGGACAGCCGTTCGCGCCCGCCTATGAACCGCCGCGCCCGGGCGACATCCGCGAATCGCAGGCCGATGCCGCGCGGGCCCGCCGCCTGCTGGGCTGGACGCCGCGGCACACGTTCGCGGAAGGCCTGGCGGCGACGTGGGAGTGGTTCCGGGACCGCTTTCGCCGCACCGCTGCCGACTGAGAGTTCCCGTTCACCGACCGGAGGGAGCGGAAGGTATGCACATATACACATATGGCTATAAGTGTATATGCAGAAGGCGGAAAAATATAAAGCCGGGCCGAGGCGCCGGTCGGGCTACTTGGCCTTGGACCGGAGGCGGACAACGGGGCCGGCCACCATGAACCGGTCGCCGCCCAGATGGTGGAGGGTTTTGAGTTCGCCGCTTCCGGAAACCTTCCACGCGGCGACGGCCTGGAGCACGAACAGGTCGTAGCGGCGCACCATGCGCATGTCCGTGACCCGGCATTCGATGTTCACGGGGCATTCCCGGATCAGCGGCGCCCGCACCTGCGAGGCGCTCAGGGGCGTCAGTCCGAAGGCGGCGAACTTGTCCACCCGGGCGCCCGACGCGTTGCCGCAGGCCACCGCGTTGTCCGCGATCTCGATGGTGGGCACGTTCAGGACGCATTCGCGGGTCGCCTTCAGCGCGGCGAAGGAATGGTTGCGGTCGCTCATGACCAGGCCGATCAACGGCGGCTCGAAATCCATCATGGTCAGCCACGACAGCGCCATGACGTTGGGACGTCCCCGGCGGGCGGTGGTGACCAGCACCACCGGGCCGGATTCCAGCACGGCGTACACCTTCGACAGCGGCAGTTTTCTTCTGGGCATGGCGGGACCTCCGTTTCCGCCGGGCAGGATAGCGCGGCGGCATCCGCCCGGTCAATCGGCCGGCCGGGACGAAAAATCCGGATTTTCCATGGCGTGGAAAACCCGGCGGAACAGTTTCCATGGCGTGGAAAATCCGGAATGCGGGGAGGGGATTGCGTTTCCCGCGGGAGCGGAGTTGTGGTACACCGCGTGCCCATGGCGTTATTGAGCTTACAAGAGGTGTCCATCCGGTTCGGCGGCCCATGGCTGCTGGAGGGGGCGACGCTGAACATCGAGCGCGGGGAGCGGGTATGCCTGCTGGGCCGCAACGGCGAGGGCAAGTCCACGCTGCTGAACCTGGCGGCGGGCCGGCTGGCGCCGGACGCGGGCGAGGTGGTGCGCGCCCGGGATCTCTCGGTGGCGATGATGCCGCAGGTCGTGCCGGCGGACCTGGCCGGCACGGTGCTGGACGCGGTGGGCCGGGGCGTGCGGGATCAACCGGCCGCGTGGCGCCGCGAGACGCAGGCCCGCCAGGTGATCTCGCGGATGGGGCTGGAGGCGGCGGCGGACTGCGCGGCGCTGTCGGGCGGCATGAAGCGGCGCGTGCTGCTGGCGCAGGCGCTGGCGGGAGAGCCGGACGTCCTGCTGCTGGACGAACCCACCAACCACCTCGACGTGGAGGCCATCGAATGGATGGAGGGTTTTCTGTCGCGGGTTTCCGGCGCCATTCTGTTCGTGACGCATGACCGGGCGTTTCTGCGCCGGCTGGCGACGCGCATCGTGGAACTCGACCGCGGACGGCTGCGGTCCTGGGACTGTCCCTATGATCAGTATCTGGAGCGCAAGGCGGCGGCGCTGGAGGACGAAGAACGGCAGGCCGCGGTGTTCGACAAGAAACTGGCGCAGGAGGAAGCCTGGCTGCGCCGGGGCGTCAAGGCGCGCCGCACGCGCAACGAGGGGCGGGTGCGCGAGCTGATGAAGCTGCGGGCGGAACGCGCGGCGCGCCGGGATCCCGGCGGGCGCGTCCAGGCCGTCCTGCAGGAAGCCGGCCGTTCGGGGTACAAGGTGATCGCGGCGACCGGGCTGGGGCGGGCCTGGGGCGGCCGCTGGCTTTTCCGGCGCCTGAACGTGGAAATCAACCGCGGCGACAAGGTGGGGATACTGGGGCCGAACGGCTGCGGCAAGTCCACGCTCATCCGGGTGCTGCTGGGGAGAGAGGCGCCGGACGAGGGGCGCGTGGAACACGGCACCCGCCTGGAAATCGCCTATTTCGACCAGCTCCGGGAGGCGCTGGACGAAACCCGCACGGTGTTTGACAGCGTGGCCGACGGAAATGAGTTTGTGACGGTGAACGGCCGGCGGCGGCACGTGATCGGCTATCTGGAGGAGTTTTTGTTTTCGCCGGAGCGCGCGCGCAGTCCGGTGCGGGTGCTGTCGGGCGGCGAGCGCAGCCGTCTGCTGCTGGCGAAGCTGTTTGCCCAGCCGGTGAATGTCCTGGTGCTGGACGAGCCGACCAACGACCTGGACATCGAAACCCTGGAGCTGATCGAAAGCCTCCTGGTGGAATATGCCGGGACGGTGCTGCTGGTGAGCCACGACCGCCAGTTCCTCAACGAGGTCGTCACGAGCACGCTGGTGTTCGAGGGCGGCGGGGCGGTGAACGAATACCCCGGCGGCTACGACGACTGGCTGGCCCAGCGCAAGGCGCCCGCGGCGGATGCCGCGCCGGAGATCCCCGCGCCGCCGCCCTCCGCTTCCGCCCGGCCGCGCAAGCGGTCCAACCGGGAGCGTCGGGAACTGCAGGAGATTCCGGAGACCCTCGCGGCGTTGGAGGCCGAACTGGACGGGCTGCACCGGGCGATGGCGCAGGCGGACTTTTACCGGGGGCCGCCGGCGGACATCCAGGCGGCGACGGCCCGCAGCGCGGAGATTCCCCGGGAAATGGACCGGCTCTACGCCCGCTGGGCGGAACTGGAGCGGGCGGACTGAACGGCAGGGCGACGGCCGGGGGCATGCGGGGCTTTTGGGATTGCCAGTCCGGGCGGGAATCTCTTTGATGACCGGATGAATTCCAATCAGCCGCAGGCGGGATGGACGGGGAAGGCGGGGGGCGTCCGGAGTGTGCTTTTCCTGGTGCTGTTCGCCGTGGTGGCGGCGGGGGTGTTCCACGCGTTGTGGGCGCCGGACGCGGTTCTGATGAGTACGGACGACAACGTGGGGCTGGAGCGCGCGACGCAGCGGATGCTGGAGGTGTCGGCGCTGCATCCGTGGAACGGGGAGGCGCTGTGGGGGCTGCCGATGATGAGCATGGTGCGGCCGGGATACCTGCTGCTGAAGGCGGTGTCCGCGGAAACCTTCATGAATCTGTTTCACGGGCTGTGCCTGACGCTCTCCGCGTGGCTGCTGGCTCTGTATCTTCAGGGCAAGGGGCTGCGGCCGGCGGCGTGCGTGCTGGGCGGACTGGCGGCGTTCTGGGTCGGCACGAACCTGACGCTGGTCTATGCGGGGCACGTGGGCAAGTACGGGCTGATGGTGTTCCTGGCGCTGGCGGTGTACGCGCTGGGGCAGTGGGGGCGGTCTGGCCGCCGGGCGTGGGCGGTGGTGGCGGGCTCGGCCGCCGGGGCGATGTTCCTGGAGCAGCCGGACGTGGCGCTGTTCTGCGCGCTGCTGCTGGCGCCCCTGGGGCTGTTCGAGGCCTCGCGAGCGGCGGGCGGCTGGAAGGCGGGCGCGATCGTCCGCCAGTCGTGGGGGGCGGCACTGGCGGCGGCGCTGATCGCGGGGGGGGCTTCGCTGGCGGCTCGCGGGTCGGGGGTGACCGAGGTGCCCAACGAGGAATCGCCGGCGGCGAAGTGGGCGTATCTGACGCAATGGAGCCAGCCGCCGGGCGAGAGCCTGGACTTCATTGCACCGGGCTGGACGGGCTGGCGCAGCGGGGAAGAGAAGGGGCCGTACTGGGGCCGGATGGGCCGAAGCGAGGGCTGGGAGCAGACCCGCCAGGGCTTCATGAATTTCAAGCTGGAGAATGTCTATGTCGGGGCGATTCCGCTTCTCTGTGCCCTGATCGGGCTGGGCGAGGCCATCCGCCGCCGCCGCGAAGATCCCAACGCGTCCGCCGTCTTCGTCTGGGGCGGGCTGTGCGGGCTGGCGTTGCTGCTGGCGTTTGGCAGGTTTTTCCCGCTATACCGGCTGATCAGCCTGCTGCCGGGCTTTTCCAGCATCCGCAATCCCAACAAATTCATCCACTTTTTCCAGCTGGCGTGGGGGGTGCTGGCGGCGTTCGGGCTCGACGCGGCGCTGCGGATGGAGCCGCGCATTGCCCGGCGCTGGATCGGAGGCGCGGCCGCCGCGGGGGGGCTTTTCCTGCTGTCGGGGCTGGCGCTCTGGGCGAATCTGGCCGGCGGCGCGGAGCGCCTGGCGGCCGCGGGGTGGGGACCGATGGGCCGCGCCATCCAGTGGAACAAGGCGTTCAGCGTCACCTATGCCGGCGGGGCTTTTTGGCTGGGCGCGGGCATTCTCTGGCTGCTGGCGCGCGCGGGCGTTTTCCACGGTGTGGAAAAAACTTTTCCACAGCGTGGAAAAAAAGATCCGGATT
>JAHDSS010000296.1 GCA_018432565.1 Kiritimatiellia bacterium | reverse complement strand
ATGATCATGTGGATGCCCGTCGCCCGCGCCAGCTGCGTCAGCTTCTGGATCTGCGGCTCGATCTCCTGCTGCGCCATCAGCATCAGGTCCGCCAGCTCGTCAATAATGATCACCCAGTACGGCAGACGCTCCGGCAGCGCCTCCTCCCCGTCCCCGTCCCCCCCGCCGTCCGCCTCCGCCCCGTTCGCCTCCGCCCCGTTCGCCTCGAACAGCGCCGTCTGCTCCGCCTTCGGCCGGAGATTGAAGCTCTTGATGTCCCGCACCTTCGCCCGGTGAAACAGCTTGAACCGCCGCTCCATCTCCTGGATCGCGATCCGCAACCCCGCAATCACCTTCTTCGGCTCCGTAATCACCGGCACCAGCAGGTGCGGCAGCCCGTTGTACCCCGAAAACTCCACGATCTTCGGATCAATCAGAATCAGCCGCAGCTCCTCCGGCGTCCGCGTCATCAGCAGCCCCGCCAGAATCGAATTCATGCACACCGTCTTGCCCTGGCCCGTCGCCCCCGCAATCAGCAGGTGCGGCAGCGACGCCAGATCCGCCATCAGCACATGCCCGCCCACGTCCTGGCCCAGCGCCAGCGGCAGCGACGCCTTCGATGTCGCCCACGTCGAGCTCTCCATCAGCTGCCGCAGCACCACCGGCGCCGACTGCCGGTTCGGCACCTCGATCCCCACCACCCCCTTGCCCGGAATCGGCGCCTGCACCCGCACACTGTCCGCCTTCAGCGCCAGCGTCAGGTTCGCCGACAGGCTCCCGATCCGCTCCACCTTCACCCCCGCCGCCGGCAGCAGCTCGTACCGCGTCACCACCGGCCCCTGCTCCACATGCGTCACCTCCGCCTCGATCCCGAACTCCGCCAGCGTCCCCCGGATCGTCTGGATCGTCTTCTCCAGCTCCTCCGGCCCCGCCCGGTGCCCCGCCCCCTCCGGTATCGGCTGCAGCAGCGACATCGCCGGCAGCTGCCACTCCCGACGCGGCTCCGCCGCCCCCTCACCGGACTCCGCCCCCGTCCCGTCGCCCGCCTCGCTCTCCGCCGTCTTCGCCGACAGCGCCGCCGCGGCCCGTTCCGCCGCCGCCGCCTTCGCCGCGCGCTCCGCCGCCGCCTTGCGCTCCTCCTCCGCCTTCCGCTGCTCCACCAGCCGCTTCAGAAATTCCGCCTTGCGCTCCGCTTCCTCCTTCTCGCGCTGCAGCGCCGCCTCCCGCTCCCGCTGCTCCGCCTCCTCCTTCTCCCGACGCGCCAACTCATCCCGCTGACGCCGCTCATCCTCCTTCAGCCGCCGCGACTCCTCCTTCTCGCGAAGGCGGTCCTCCTTCTCCCGTTCCCGGCGCTCCTTCTCCAGTTCCTTCTCCAGCCGCCGGCGCTCCTTCTCCAGCAGCCGCGCCTCCCGCGCCGCCTGCTCCTGCGCCGTACGCCGCCCCGCCGCCCACTCCTCCCGGCGCGCCTGCAGCCGCTCCCAGAACCCCGACAGCGCCCCCCACAGCATCGCCGGATGCGCCTGCGACACAAAAAACACGCCCCCGATCACCACCCCCAGGCTGATGATCGCCGCCCCCACCACCCCCAGAAACCGCGTCAACAACTGACGCCCCAGAAAATATCCCGCCAGGCCCCCCGGCATCCGGTTCAAATTCAGCCGATCCGCCGACAGCTCGTCCCAGAACGCCTCCTGCAAATCCACCAGCACGCACAGCCCGCACAGAATCCCCGCCATCCACAGCACCCGCGGCCATACCCGCTCCCCCGACTGAAACACCATCAGCAGCCCCCACACCGCCAGCGCCAGCGGCAATACAAACCCCACCAGTCCGAACACCTTAAGCACGCCCCACGCCGCCCACGCCCCCACCGGGCCAATGTAATTCGCCATCGGCGAATTCGACGGCCGGTACTCCCACGGAATGTCCTGCCACGTGTACGAAACCAGCGCCAGCAGCAGCAGCACCCACAGCGCCTGCATCAGGATGCCCGTCGCCTCCCGCCGCACATTGCTGGACTTCATCTTTTTAGCGCACATATCGGGTGGAAACTAACAAACCCCCCGCCCCCTTGGCAACAAACCTCTGGTGCCCGCTGCCCGCTGCCCAGTCGTCCTCCTGTCCCCTGTCTCCTCCGTCCTCCGCCCTCCGTCCCCTGCTCCCTGTCCCCTGTCCCCTGTCCCCTGTCTCCTCCATCCTCCATCCTCCGCCCCGATATTGTTCTGTTGGATATTGGATATTGCCCCCCCCCCCGCCGTTGGTCGTTGGCCGGACCTCGGTTACCCCGCCGCCAAGCCATCAGACCCCCACGGCCTTGTGCCGTGGGTGAATCAGGTCCGCCCCACTTGAACATTGAATATTGGACATTGGATATTGAACATTGAATATTGAACATTGAATATTGGACATTGCTCCCCTTCCTCCCCCCCTGTCCCCCGTCCCCCCATGTCCGCCATAGCCTCGGCAAAGGCGGAAGCCTCGGCAAAGGCGGATGCCCCCTGTCTCCTGTCCCCTGTCCCCTGTCGCCTCCATCCTCCGCCCTCCGTCCCCTGCTCCCTGTCCCCTGTCCTCCGTCCTCCGTCCTCCATCCTCCGTCCTCCGTCCTCCGCCCCCCCCCCTCATTCCCGTCCGTCTCCATCCGTGCTTGACGGTTTCGGTTGTCGCCTGTTCGATCCCCCATCCGTGAAATCCGTAGCTGGCTGTTGGTTGCTGGCCGCCCACTTGAACATTGAATATTGGACATTGGATATTGTTCTGTTGGATATTGGATATTGAACACCCCCCGCCGTTGGTCGTTGGCCGGACCTCGGTTACCCCGCCGCCAAGCCATCAGACCCCCACGGCCTTGTGCCGCGGGTGTAATGTCCGGAAGACCCCCACGGCCTTGTGCCGTGGGTGTAATGTCCGGAAGACCCCCGCGGCCTTGTGCCGCGGGTGTAATGTCCGGAAGACCCCCACGGCCTTGTGCCGTGGGTGAATCAGGCCCGTCCTTTGTGCCGGCTCCTGCTCTCCGGCTCCTTCCCCCAGAATCCCGACTGAACGCCACCA
The DNA here is from genome assembly GCA_018432565.1 of Kiritimatiellia bacterium. Classification (GTDB taxonomy): domain Bacteria; phylum Verrucomicrobiota; class Kiritimatiellia; order CAIQIC01; family Lenti-01; genus JAAZFE01. Next base: position 204 of record JAHDSS010000296.1, on the reverse strand, counting down.
GCCGGCGCGCCCAATGGCGGTACGTTTTCTCCGTGGTCCACGCCAAATGCTTTTCGCGGATGCGCGCCACCAGCCGCCGTTCCCACCGCGGCCCACCAAGGTCCGCCTTGCCCAGAGGCGGAATATCCGTCATGTGGCCCCTGCTTTCCGTTCGACTGTAGGCCCGGGCGGCGACCGGGCGGCCCTCGCTCCCGCTCGCTCCCT
>JAHDSS010000362.1 GCA_018432565.1 Kiritimatiellia bacterium | reverse complement strand
GAAAACCGGTTTTCTCAAGCGTATTCTGCCCCCGCTCCTCCTCTGCGCCTGCGCCCGCTCCCCCGGCCCTGACGCGGAATTCTGCCTGCAACAGGCCCGCGCCGAACCCGAATGGCGCATCGAAGACGCCGCCAAGTGGCTCGTCCACGCCACCCGCGGCGGCGAACACGCCATCGAAAACGAAACCGCCGCCCGCCGCTGGCTCGAAAACGAATGGTCCACCCTCGGCCCGCCGCTTCCGGATGAACCGTTGTGGGTCCCGCTCGACCCCGACGGCCGCATCGGCCGGTTGAACCTCCGTCCCTACCGCGCCCGCGGCGGCTCCCTCGACGCCCTTCACGAAGCTTTCGTCGCCGGCGCCCGCGCCTTCGATGCCTCCCCCGCCCGCTTCCGACGCGCCTGGATCGCCCTCGGCCGCGCCCTGAAGTCCCGGCCCATCGGCCATCTCTCCCGCGCCGAATGGAAGCGCCTCGACCGCTCCTGGCGCGCCCAGGGCTGTCCCGCCATTCACCACAGCCGGGAGTATGCGGCCGCCCGCGCCCCCGCCTACCGCGTCCTCCCCGCCGAACAAGCCCAACCCCTTCTCGATTCTCTCCCCTGACCCGATCCTGTTTCCTGTTTTTCTGCTTGTGGCCGAACTCCTTGTCCTCCGGAGTTCATTCCAGCTCTACCCTGTGAGTAAACAACCGAATATTTCGCTCTAGACACATGTCATATAGGAGCATTTCGGCTTGTTCTCCTCCTGGATGTACCGTCACGGCAATTACATGGCTACCATTCCCATAATGCTGATCCAACCATTCAGCTAATTTGACGGCACTGTCTCGGCTGGCTATAGCGAACTTTTCGTTCGGCAATAGAATGAAATCAGGATAGCACTCGGCCTTAATAATGTTGTCCCCCTGTTTTTGGGCATGTTTCCATAGACGTTCGCCAGCGGCACTGACTTTTTCTGCCACCATATTCTTGTCAATAATCGCACCATGGTCTACCAGCAATTGAACTGCCTGTTTTCGCTTTCGAATGATTTCCATGTTAGCCCGTCCATCAAATTGAAGGACTTTTGCATCGTTCAATAAAAGCAATGCCATCGTTGCAATATTATATCCGCCATAGGTGACTGCATTCACATCTGCACCTTGTTGGATCAGCAGCTCTGCGCATTCATATTTAAGCAAATATATAGCAGAAAACAACAAGGGGTGAGGCATTCTTCCTTGTGTCGTATTCGGATCGCCTCCTTGGTCAAGAAATGTCCGTAAGGCTTCAACATCACCCGACCGCAATATTGCGAATGGACTTGGCGGTGGCTCTTGATCTGTGATTTTCCTGTCAGTTTCACGTTTATACACTTCATGAAGAGTGGATTCTAATTCTATTGGCGACAACTCCATCAGGTCACGGACTTGAGTATTTGTTTGCCCAGATACATATGACACTTGCATTCCCAAGAACACCACTAATAATAGACATGCCCGAGTATATTTCATTGTTCATCTCTTTCTAATTGCAAAAGCCAAGCGGTCTAATTTCAAGGGGGTTATCGCCAGCTGAGTCCAGTAAACCGCATGGGCGACAAGATGGATATAGTGCCGGGACAGGTATGAAACAACGGGATATGCATTCCGGACTGAAGGTATCTAAATAGTCTTGGAAGGCTTGTTGTAAATCACGACAAGCATCACTCCATTCATCGCACACACCTTGCAAACTTTCGACAAGTGCCGTTATGTTTTCATATTGTCGGTTTAAAATGTCCGCTACTCCAAGTTCTACAATTACCGAAGCGTTACCCGGATCGACAATGCTAAAATAGTCACACATCTCTTGAAGACCAATACCAATAACTGCTGGAGTTTCCCTTAACTCTCCGAATGCGTCTTCCAGGTTTTGCCACAATACTTTTGCTGACTGACAAATTCGCGCCTGTGCCCAAAATGCACTTAATAGGTTCGCTTTTGCCATGCAATGTGCTTCATATTCTGGACACTGATATGCAAACTCAACAACCACATTGTAAGTAGAGTTTCTACCACATTCGTCAATCGCTGTCAGAGTAACAGTCGCAGATTCTCCATCCCCATATACCCCCCCTCCCCCTTCGGGACTTTGTTCAACCGCCACCGTGTTGCCACAATAATCTGTCGCTGTTGCGGAAAGGGTGGGCAATGGTTCAGTTGACCATATGCATTCCAGTTCAACTGTTTCCACTTCATCTGCTGCAATCTCGGGTCCTGGCACATCTGTGCATACATAGTCACAGCTTGTACAATCCCATTCCCAGCATTCTGAATCCTCTTTGCTCTGGTCTATTTTATACCATACCCCACCGCAGCATCGTCCGACAACACCATCAACTTCTACTTCTGTTCCGTCTTCTATACGCCTGCAACATTCTCCTCCCATCCACATCGAGGGATCATCTATGGGTTCCCAGCATGGCGGTGGGTGGGTGCAATAGGGATTATTCGTGTTGGCCTGCGCATAGCCTATATGTGGAATAGAAACTACAAGTACAATTATTGCTGACATAACTGTATGACACCAACTCATTCTCCCTCCTTCTCAATAGTCTAATTCATCTACCGGCATGGATTTCTTCAGAATACGGTTGATGTCCGCCTCCACCTGGCCGGCAAAGGGGTCGGATTGAATCAGGACGCTGAATTCATCGCTGTAGCTGACACCCACCCCGGTCAGGTTGGCGCTTCCGAGCAGGACCTTGTCATGGTCCACCAGGATGACCTTCTTGTGCATGGTCCGATATTCCTGGATGAACCGGACCGTGACGCCGTCCTCTTCAAGCGTGTTGGCATAATTCAACGTGGCATTGCGGATGGGCATGGGAGTGCCCTTGCCGAATTCCGAAATGACGAGGGCGTCTAGACCGTTCCGGGCCTTTTCCCGAACCGTGTCGTAAATCGCCTGGATGGTTTCGTGGCTCCCGCCGCTGATGAAATAAGCCAGAATCCAAATACGGGTGTGGGCAGACTGAACGGCTTCCTTCACCGCCTCTCCGAACGCCTCGGTGGGCAGAAACCGGACCGTGGCGGGATCTCGGGCATTCAGAGTGCGGGCAATGTGGTCTAGTTCGAGGTTGACCCTTGCTTTCTGGGGTGTGCCGTAGACCACGTAGCGCACGGACCGGACGGGCACATTGGTCATGATGGGTGGGGATTCCGTTTGAAGGAGCGTACGGTACCCATCCGGTGTCTCGTCCACGATGTTCCCGGAAAAAGTCGTGCCGTCACGCAGGTGAAAGACATCGAGTTGGGCAAAGGCGAAGGGAGCAAGGTTCAGGATGGTCAGCAGGAGAATCAGGAAGAAACGGTGCGGCAAACCCGACAAAAACGCCGGGTCGACACCCCGGCCTACAGAAAACCCATGAATCTGCTGCAGCCCGGTACGGTGAGCCGGAAGGGAGAAGGCACCGGTTTTCATTCCTCTCCCTCCAGTTGTTCCAGAAGGTCGGTCCGGGCGGAACCGCTGGCCTGGGCCAAATGTCTCAGGGCATTGATCTCCTGCCTCCAGAGATCGCGGCTGCGCATGTCGCTGACGGTTCTCCGGCTGAGAAGGAAATCGGCCAAACGGGATTCCTGGCCATCCAGAACAATCAATGCACTGCTTTCGTAGACCCGTTTGCCCGACAAAGCGCCTTCGGACCAGTTATGCGAACCCACAATGACCTTGGAAAGGTCCACCACGACGGTTTTCATGTGCAGCGGCACGGAGGGCAAAGCGAGCCGTACGTCTATTCCCGCCCTCCGAAGGCGTTCGGCCCGGTTGGAGTGGTGTTCGTCGAGGCGGTCCGCAGAACTGCCCGGCGTATACAAAAGCAGGTACACATAAACCCCGCGCCGAACGGCATCCTCCAGATCCTGAATAATCTCATCGGTGAAGGGTTCTGCGCTTTTCTGTTCGGAAAACACATACATGCCGATCAGGATGGATTGGCGGGCGGTCTGGATCAGCCGGCGCAGAGCCGGCTGCAGTTCCCCGTCCGGAAGATAGGCGACCCTGCCGGTGGCCTCGAAGGCCGGGAACGGAACCCGCCCAAGAGCGGTGTAGTTGGTGCGGGGGCCGGTGGTGGGAAGATTGGTGCAGAAATCGGGATCTGAACGGACGGCACTGGTGTCACCTAAAACGAGCGCCTTGGACTCAAAGGAACGGCTTTCTGCGGCGACATCGTGGAGTTTTTCCGCATACAGCCGGGCCAGAGACGGCGAGTCGATCCAGAGGACGTCTTCGTAATTCCCGCTCAAGGCCGTTGGGGTCCAATTGGCGGAACCGGTCCAGACATGGCGCTCATCAATGACAACGGCCTTCAGATGCATGGAAGCGCGGTCCTTGTGAAACGTGACAATCTGCACCCCGACATCCCACAGCATCTGCATGTCGCCCAGTCCGCGGCCGGCAATCGCGCCGGCATCCAGCACGATCCGGATCGTCGCGTTGGTTGCCGCCCGGGCCAGGGTATCCATCAGATCCCGGTCCGTCAGCAGGTACATGCCGATATCCACCGTCTGGGCGTTTTCCAGCAACGGGATCAGGTCGGAGAGAATTTTTTTCCGATTGGGGGTGAAATACACCCGCACAGAGTCCGCCATCGCCTCGGTCCCCGGCAGATTGCTCCGCGGCGGCGGCAAACGCCTGCTGGGCCGGTGCGAAACCTTGGAGGGTGGCGGACCATCGAACCATTTGCCGGTGGCCTGGAGTTCGTCAAAATGGGCAAGATATTCGGCGGCCAGTTCCGGGGAATACAGCGCGAGGACATCCTCGTGATTGCTCTCCTCGGCGGCTTCGGACCAGTTGGCCGCACCGGTCAGGACCACCTTGCCATCCACCACGACGCATTTATGATGCAGGCGGCCGGATCCGGCCGGCGAGACCACAACCACCTCCACGCCATGCTCCTCAAGCCGTTCCAGCATGGG
>JAHDSS010000549.1 GCA_018432565.1 Kiritimatiellia bacterium | reverse complement strand
TCCAATATTCAATATCCAACAACCAAGTCAGGCATAAGGCAAAAACCACGGATGGACACGGATGGGCACAGATTGGGACTGGGCGTATCCATGTTCATCTGTGTCTATCCGTGGTTGATCAAGCTTCTAGACAAACGACGCGCCGCGGGGGATGGCGGGGATGCCGAAGAACCGGGCGAGGGACTGGGCGATGTCATAGAAGCCGCGGCGGATGCCAAGGTTTTCGGCAGGTTCGCCGGGGCGGTACACCAGCAGGGGGACGTATTCGCGGGTGTGGTCGGTGCCCTGGAAGGTCGGATCGTTGCCGTGGTCGGCGGTGATGATGAGCAGGTCGCCTTCCTTCACCAGCGGCAGGTAGTTCGTCAGCCACTGGTCGGTCAGTTCAAGGCTGTGCGCATAGCCCTTGGCGTCGCGGCGGTGGCCGTAGATCATGTCGTAGTCAATGAAGTTGGCAATGATCAGCCCGGAATCCTTTTCCTTCGTCCATTTCTCGACGAGGGCCTGGGAGTCGGCGTTGTTGCCGGTATGGACGGATTCGGTGATGCCGCGGTGGCAGTAGATGTCCTCGATCTTGCCGACGGCATAGACGGGGACATCTTTTTCGACAAGCCGTTCGAGGATGGTTTGCTCATCGGGCAGATAGGCGAAATCCTTGCGGTTTTCCGTGCGTTTGAAGGTGCCGGGCTTGCCGATGAAGGGGCGGGCGATGACGCGGCCGACGCGCAGGGGGTCGCAGAGGCGGCGGGCGATGTCGCAGTAGCGGTAGAGTTCGGGGACGGGGACGATTTCCTCGTGGGCGGCGATCTGAAAGACGCTGTCGGCGGAGGTGTAGCAGATGAGGGCGCCGGTTTCGAGGTGTTCGGGGCCGAGTTCGTCGATGATGGCGGTGCCGCTGGCGGCCTTGTTGCCGATCAGCTTGCGGCCGGTTTCCTTCTCGAAGGCGGCGATCAGGTCGGGCGGGAATGAATTTTCAAAGGGGAAGTTGTAGAAGCCCGGATCGACTTCCAGCCCGGCGATTTCCCAGTGGCCGGTGATGGTGTCCTTGCCGTCGGACATTTCGCGCATGGCGCCGCTGGAGGCGATGGGATTCTTCTCGGGGGGGACGCCTTCGATGGATTCGACGGGGCGGTGATGAAGGAGGGGGGGAATGTTGCCGAGGCCCATCTTCTGCAGGGTCGGGACGTTGAGTCCGCCGGCGGCGGCGGCGAGATGGGAAAGAGTCGAGGCACCGGCATCGCCGTATTCGGCGGCGTCGGGGGCGGCGCCGATGCCCACGGAGTCGAGAATGATCAGGATGGCTTTCATCTTCGGCCTTCTTTCTGTAGCCGCGCCGGGCGCGGCGGGGGTTAATAAGCACTCAATATCCAATATCCAATCTTCAATATCCAATGTCCAAGAAAACGGCATAACCGCCCGGCTCGGCGGGGACGCCTCGCCCTACCTTGGACCCCCAGGTAGGGCGAACCCTCCGGGTGAGCCGGATCTGAATTGATCCAAGATTGAAAAACCCCGTTTTCACGGGGTTTTGCTTTCGCTGATTTCATCCACGATGCCGACAATGACACTTCGCACCGGCCCGTCCTTGGATTCGAGCACCTGGCGGGCGCCGTTGCCTTCGTCGAGGACCAGGACGGTTTCGCCGGCGCCGGCGCCGGCGCGGTCGATCGCCACCAGATAGCCGGAGGCCGGAGCGCCGTCCGTTTCGATCTTTTCCACCACGAGGAGTTTCCGTCCGCCGTAAAACGGGTGGCGGATGGTGGAGTGGATATTGCCGATGACCTTGCCGATTATCACGAGGGGCCGCCTTTCCACCCGGGCGCTTCGACGCCGTCCACGATGCCGACGATGGCGTGGTCCACCGGGACGAACCAGGGATCGAGGAGCATGGCCGCTTCGCGGCCGCCCTCGTAATAAACGAGTTCGCCGGGGCCGGCCATGCGGGTGCCGTCGGCGCAGACGATGGGCGCGCCCTTTTCGGCGCCGTCCTTGGCGAGCGGCTGGACCCAGAGCATGGGGACGCCCTGCAGGCCTTCATAGACCTGCGTGGAGACCAAGGTTCCGATGACTTTTCCTAGCAGCATGGCGATTCCCTGTCGGTTAGGACGCGGTTTCTCCTTCTAGCGGGAGGGCTTGGGCGCGGTCGAAGCGGGTGGAAACGGAAATCTGGGCGAGCAGGGCGTCGTGGGGGGCGGTGAGGACGCGGTGCTGGGCGGGGATGCCGCGGGTTTCGAGTGCGGAGAGGGCGATTTCCTGCGCGGCTTCGACGTCGTAGAGGTCGCCCTGGAGAATGGCGAGCCCACGGCCGTCCATGCGGGGGTCGCCGGCGCGGAATTCGACGAGATCGACCGGGACGCCCTTCATGGCGCGTTCGACGGCCTGGATGTTGCAGGAGACGGTGGGCGTTTCCAGAATCCAGAGCGGGCCTTCGCCCATCTGGCGCCGGTTTCCGAGAATGCCGTCGTAGAGTTCGGGATGGATGTCGGGCAGGAAACAGTCGTCGGCGACCTGCAGTCCCCCGTGGAAGAGCGCTTCTTCGTGGGCTTCGGCGACGGAGGCCGTGCTGCCCGCCAGCAAAATCAGGAATTTGCCGCCCCCGATGGTGCCGGTGCGGATCAGGCCGATGGGGGATTTCTTCAGCAGGGCGTCGGCGGCAAACAGGCCGGCCGGCACGCTGGAGAACTCGATGGAAGCAAATGCGGGGTGGGGTTTCATCAAATCAGGAGTCAGTAGTCAGGAGACAGGAGTCAGGATGGGTTGAGAAAAACATAGTTACACGATACGGAAGTGGTCGATGAGGGCGCAGCGGCGCCAGCGGGAAAAGCTGCGGGGGGTGGTAAGGCCTTCGCCGGTGGGCGAGGCGATGGTGAAAGAGGTGAAGCCTTCGCCGCCGAAGCCGAGGCCGGCCTGGGAGCGGCCGTTCTTGACGAAGATGGAGCAGTTGCACTGGCGGGCCATCTTGGACAGCTTGTCGATGTTCTTCGAGTGCATCAGGGCAGTATGGAAATTGAAGCCTTCCATCTGCAGGGCGATATCAATGGCGTAGTCCACATTGGGGACGCGGGTGATGGGCATGACCGGCATCATCTGCTCCGTCCAGAGCAGGGGATGGTCCTCGGGCACTTCGACGATGGCCAGGCGGGTGGTGGGGGGGGCCGCGATACCTATTTCGGCCAGGATCTTGTCAGCGTTCTGGCCGATCCATTTGCGGTTGACCGTGGCATGGCCGCGCGGACCGGCCATCTTGGAGAAAATGACCTGTTCCATGGCCGGGATTTTGGATTTGTCAATCAGCACCGCGTTGTTGCGGGTCATGGCCTGGATGAGCTTGTCGGCGACGGAGGCGACCACGACGGTCTCTTTTTCCTCGACGCAGATCATGTTGTTGTCGAACGAGGCGCCGAGCACGATGTCGCCGGCGGCCTTTTCGATATCGGCGGTTTCATCCACGACGACGGGGGGATTGCCGGGGCCCGCGCAGATGGCGCGCTTGCCGCTGGACATGGCAGCCTTGACGACGCCCCCGCCGCCGGTGACGACGAGGACGCGGATGCCGGGGTGCTTCATGAGCTGGCCGGCGGATTCGATGGAGGATTCGCCGACGCAGACGGCGGTGTTGGGGGGCCCGCCGGCGGCCATGACCGCCTTGTTGATGAGCGCAACGGTTTCGATGGAGCACTGCTTGGCGGAGGGGTGGACGTTGAAGACCACGACATTGCCGGCGGCCAGCATGCCGATGGCGTTGCAGATGATGGTGGACGTGGGATTGGTGGTGGGGGTGATGGCGCCGATGATGCCGTAGGGAGCGGGTTCCATCAGGGTCAGGCCGTGGTCGCCGGTCCAGGCCGTCGGGGGCAGGTCCTCCGTGCCGGGGGTCTTTTCGATGACGAGCTGATTCTTGAGAATCTTGTCCTCGAAGCGGCCGTAGCCGGTTTCGTCCGCGGCAGACTTGGCGAGGGCCGTGGCGTTTTCGCGCATGACGGCGCGGATGCTCTGGATGACCTGTTCGCGGCGGGACAGGGGCAGGGCGGAAAACACGGGGAAGGCGGTCTTGGCGGCGGTTACGGCTTCGTCCACGGTGGCGAAGACGCCAAGGGTTCCGGCCGGGACGGCCGGGGCGGCGGACGCTGGCGCGGCGGCGGGGGCGGGAGCCGGGGCGGCGGATCCGCCGCGGAGATCGCCGGCGATGCGCCGGGCAATGGCTTCAATGTCTTGGTCGGTCAGTTTCATATCGGCTCCCGCGGGTGGGTGAAATCCATATGCGGACGCCGCGGCGCGGCGTCCCTACCTAACTCATTTGGTGTACTTGGTTTTGCCGTCGACTTCCCAGGTATCGACGATGGCCATGATGACATTGTCCACGGGCTTGTTCTGGGTCATGGTGGTCTGGCGGGCGGAGGAGCCGGCGGCGGTCAGGACCAGTTCGCCGGGACCGGCGCCCATGGCGTCGGCAGCCACGACAAACGAGGAGGTTTCCTTGCCCTCGGTGTCAACGAGGCGGACGAGGAGAAAGCGGATTCCGTCCAGGACGGGTTCCTTGCGGGTGGACACGACGGTGCCGACGACTTTGCCGAGATTCATGCGACTGCCTCCGGGGGCTTAGGTTTCGATAAACAAACAAGGTTGCGATCAACAGACGGATCGGTTGTAGCCGCGCCCGGCGGGCGCGGGGCTGGATTTTTCGGGGCCGGCCCCAACGGGACCGGCTACAGCAAAACCAAGCCATTTCAAAACCAAATCCATACGGCCAGATCGCACAAGGGCGGACGCCGCCGGCGGGAGGCCGGCGGCGTACCGCCGCAAGGGATCGCCTTACTTGCCGCCCTTGGCGGGGACGCGTCCCAGCGGGAGCACCGCATCCACGTTGGCGTGGGGGCGGGCGATCACGTGGACGGCGACCACTTCGCCGACGCGGCCGGCGGCGATCTGGCCGGCGTCGCAGGCGGCCTTGACGGCGGCGACGTCGCCGCGGACGATCACGGAGGTGTAGCCTCCGCCCGTCTTTTCGTAGGTGACCAG
>JAHDSS010000412.1 GCA_018432565.1 Kiritimatiellia bacterium | reverse complement strand
GCGGCGATCAGCCTGTTATCCCCGGAGTACCTTTTGTCCGTTGAGCGACGGCGCTACCACTAGCCACCGCCGGATCACTTAGTCCTGCTTTCGCACCTGCTCGACTTGTGGGTCTCGCAGTCAAGCCACCTTCTACCTATATGCTCTACGCATGATTGCCGACCATGCTGAGGTGACCTTAGAACTCCTCCGTTATCTTTTTGGAGGAAACCGCCCCAGTCAAACTGACCCTCTGACACGGTCCCGGAACCGGATTCACGGTCCGCGGTTAGAATTCCGGTTAATTAAAACTGGTATTTCACTGACGGCTCCACGGTCCCTGACGAGATCGCTTCAAAGCCTCCCAGCTATGCTACATATAATCAACCAAAACACAATATCAGATTACAGTAAAGGTTCACAGGGTCTTACCGTCCTACTGCGGGTATCCGGCATTTTCACCGGAATTACAACTTCACCGAGATTCTCCTTGAGACAGCGCCCAGATCGTTACACGATTCGTGCAGGTCGGAACTTACCCGACAAGGAATTTCGCTACCTTAGGACCGTTATAGTTACGGCCGACATTCACTGGGGCTTCGGTTCAGAGCTTCATCCGGCTTGCGCCGGACTGACCCCTTGCCTTAACCTTACAGCATTGGTCACGTGTCACACCATATACATCCTCTTGCGAGTTGGCATAGTGCTGTGTTTTTGATAAACAGTCGCCTGGGCCCATTCACTGCGCCTCCGGTCCGCTTTGTTGTTACACGAACGGTCCGGAGGACCCCTTCTTCCGAAGTTACGGGGCTAGATTGCCGAGTTCCTTAAGGAGGTTTCTCTCGCGCGCCTGGGTATATTCTACCTTCCCACCTGTGTCGGTTTCCGATACGGTCGCCTGCTGGCTCGCTAGAAGCTTTTCTCGTCGGCAGAGTATCAACCAATCCGCTTCGGCCGAAGCCTCCACGTCTCATCACCTTTCAGGTTGCGCGGCCGGATTTGCCTGGCCACACCCCTACGGGCTTGAACCGTCACTTCCAATCGACGGCTGATCTAACTTTCCGAGTACTCCATCGCGTCTTAATCGCCAACCGGCGGTGCAGGAATATTAAACCTGCTTCCCATCGCCTACGCCTGAATGGCCTGGACTTAGGGGCCGACTAACCCTGGGCGGACGAACCTTCCCCAGGAAATCTTGGGATTTCGGCGGCCGGGATTCTCGCCCGGCTATTCGTTACTCATGTCCGCATAATCACTTGTATAAGCTCCACGCTCGGTCACCCTTGCGCTTCAATGCCGATACAACGCTCCTCTACCACTCCGCAGCGCCCGCAGGCGTCGCGAAATCCGCAGCTTCGGCATCCGGTTTAGTCCCGATCATTTTCGGCGCAAGATCGCTCGACTAGTCAGCTGTTACGCACTGTTTAAATGATGGCTGCCTCTAAGCCAACATCCTAGCTGTTTTAGCAATCTCACATCCTTAGTCACTGAACCGGTTTTAGGGGCCTTAGCTGGCGATCTAGGCTGTTTCCATTTTGACTATGAAGCTTATCCCCCACAGTCTATCTCCACACGTGACTGCCGCGGTATTCGGAGTTTGATTGGCGTTGGAAACCCGGTAAGGCCCCTATTCCATTCAGTGCTCTACCTCCGCGGCGAGCATTCGTGCAGGCTAACCCTAAAGTTATTTCGAGGAGAACCAGCTATCACCGAGTTTGATAAGTCTTTCGCTCCAATCCACAGGTCATCCGAGAGGTTTTCAGCCCTCACCAGTTCGGTCCTCCATCTCCTGTTACAGAGACTTCAACCTGCCCATGGATAGCTCACACGGCTTCGGGTCTATGGCCGGCAACTGAACGCACATTTCGCACTCGCTTTCGCTTCGGCTCCTCCGCAGATGCGGATTAACCTTGCTGCCAACCATAACTCGCGGACTCATTATGCAAAAGGCAAACGGCCATCCGGCGGTTGCCGGACTACCATAGCATGTAAGCACATGATTTCAGGTACTGTTTCACTCCCCTAGCAGGGGTTCTTTTCACCTTTCCCTCGCGGTACTAGTTCACTATCGGTCATCAGCAGTATTTAGCCTTGGTGCGTGGACGCACCGGATTCACACGGGGTTTCACGTGTCCCGTGCTACTTGGGATGTCCCTAGGGCTTCTCTGGATTTCGAATACGGGCCTGTCACCCTCTATGGAGCTTTTTTCCACAAGCTTCTTCTATCCTTTGAAGATCCCACGTCGGGATCCCGCAACCCCATCCGGCAAGCCGGATGGTTTGGGCTGTTCCCCTTTCGCTCGCCACTACTGAGGGAATCACTGTTGTTTTCTTTTCCTCCAGGTACTGAGATGTTTCACTTCCCTGGGTTGGCGACGAAGCCCTATTTTATTCGGACTCCGTCAACGGGGCATTACCCCCGCTGGGTTTTCCCATTCGGAGATCTCCGGATCAAAGCGTATTTGCCGCTCCCCGAAGCTTTTCGCAGCTTATCACGTCCTTCGTCGCCTGCTGATGCCAAGGCATCCATCATGCGCCCTTTTGAGCTTGACCAACATTTTTTCAAATGGGTCGTTTCATGAGTTATGTTTTCTGATTCTTTATTTGTTTATCACGGTGAAGAGTATCTCTACCCTTCTGTTTGTAATAATCATCAATGTATCCTATGCAAATATCAAAGATCGAACCCGCCGGAACGGCGGAAATCGGTGGAACTGTCGAGAGGTTGGTGGGCGTGACTGGAGTCGAACCAGTGACCTCGTCCTTATCAGGGACGCGCTCTAACCAACTGAGCTACACGCCCGGTTGCGTTGGTGGAGGCAACGGGATTCGAACCCGTGACTTCCAGCTTGCAAAGCTGGCGCTCTACCAACTGAGCTATGCCCCCGTGGGTTGTGGACCCGGGCCGGACACCGCCCAATTCGCGAGTGACGCCTACGACTCTCGACCATTCATGTCCCTGCTTTCGAAGCAGAAGCGGTGCGGCAAGCACTCAACCTGTGTCGGTCGTTTGTGGCCCCGGTCAAGCCGGGGCTCATCCGTCCCGAAAGACGAATGATTGTCCGTATCCACCGGAGGGGCGAGGCAAGCCTCGTCTCCGGGGATTCTCCTTAGAAAGGAGGTGATCCAGCCGCTGGTTCCCCAACGGCTACCTTGTTACGACTTCATCCCAGTCACCAATCGTACCTTGGGCGTCCGTAAAGAACGACTTCGGGTACCATCGGCTCCCATGATGTGACGGGCGGTGTGTACAAGACCCGGGAACGTATTCACGGCGCCGTAGCTGATGCGCCGTTACTAGCGATTCCAGCTTCATGGAGTCGGGTTGCAGACTCCAATCCGAACTGAGACCGGTTTTGGGGATTAGCTCCGCCTCGCGGCCTTGCTTCCTTCTGTACCGGTCATTGTAGCACGTGTGCAGCCCTGGACATAAGGACCATACTGACTTGACGTCATCCCCACCTTCCTCCTGCTTATCACAGGCAGTCTGGCTAGAGTGCCTAACTGAATAAGGGCAACTAGCCACAGGGGTTGCGCTCGTTGCGGGACTTAACCCAACACCTCACGGCACGAGCTGACGACAGCCATGCAGCACCTGTGCCAGCTTCCCGCTTGCGCGGGATCGTCCCCCTTTCAGGGTTCTACCACTGGCATGTCAAGTCCAGGTAAGGTTCTTCGCGTTGCATCGAATTAAGCCACATGCTCCACCGCTTGTGCGGGTCCCCGTCAATTCCTTTGAGTTTTAATCTTGCGACCGTACTCCCCAGGCGGTACACTTAACGCGTTAGCTGCGGCGCGCAAAGGGACAATTCCTCGCACACCAAGTGTACACCGTTTACAGTTAGGACTACCAGGGTATCTAATCCTGTTTGCTCCCCTAACTTTAGAGCCTCAGCGTCAGTATCTGTCCAGAGAGCCGCCTTCGCCACCGGTGTTCCTCTTGATATCTACGCATTTCACCGCTACACCAAGAATTCCGCTCTCCTCTCCAGTACTCTAGCCTGGTAGTTTCGAATGCCATTCCGCAGTTGAGTTGCGGGCTTTCACATTCGACACACCAAACCGCCTACGCTCCCTTTACGCCCAGTAAATCCGAACAACGCTCGAGACCTCTGTATTACCGCGGCTGCTGGCACAGAGTTAGCCGTCTCTTCCTCCTGTGGTACGATCATTCCCAGGCCGTATTCGGGCCCGGGCCATTTATCCCACATGACAGGAGTTTACAATCCGAAGACCTTCATCCTCCACGCGACGTCGCACCGTCAGGCTTTCGCCCATTGCGAATGATTCTCGACTGCAGCCTCCCGTAGGAGTCTGGGCAGTATCTCAGTCCCAGTGTGGCTGACCATCCTCTCAGACCAGCTAACCGTCAAAGCCTTGGTGGGCCATTACCCCGCCAACAAGCTGATAGTGCACGGGCTCGGCTTCAAGCGGCAGGCCTTGCGGTCCCCGCCTTTAGATTCTCCGACATGCGCCGGATCACCACATTCGGGATTATCTCCCCTTTCGGGAAGCTATACCCAACTTGAAGATAGATTACCCATGTTGTACTCACCCTTCCGCCACTGTCCTCCGATGGTTCTTGTCCGAAAACTTGAACCATCAGATTCTCGTTCGACTTGCATGCCTAATCCACGCCGCCAGCGTTCGTTCTGAGCCAGGATCAAACTCTCCATATGATATGGGTTCAAACCCGCGGTTGCCCGCGAGTCCGATATTCGATCCTTGTCGGCCGGCCCGATTAGGTTCAGGCCGGCTTCAAGAATTAACTAGACTCAACACAAGCTGTTTGTACTTACCACACCGCTTCTGGTTCGAAGCGGTGTTACATGAATGTTTATTCCATTTTCCAAAGAACACAAGCGCGCACCGTCCCTTCATCCCTCTCCCTGTTGTTCAAGGGACTTTCGGAACTGCGCAGCGGCAGGTAACCTGCTCGCTTAATTGATCCTGTCGTGAATCTACCTGTGACTGGCTTATTTGTCAACCGGTCCATTCACCATGTTTTAAACAGAACCAAACCCTCTCTTCATCCGCCGCTTTCGCGACGCAATCCGATTAAGTGTTGCGAACCATACGCGCCCCGTTTTTTTTCGTCAACCTCTTTTTTTTGATTTTTTTTCTTTTTTCCCAAACCCCCTGATTCCATTGGCCCAAACGCGGATTTTTTTGCGTTCTTTCGCATATCCGCCCTGTGGATCGGAATGGTCAAACGACGACAAACATGAACAGCGCAACAGGAAGGCTGGAACGGCAGGGTGGTCTGGGGGGCTTGCCACTCACCCCGCTCTCTCTGCCCCTCTGCCGCCGGGCGCATCTGCGATTCGGTGCACCCGTAGCGTCAGAAGGGCGTCAGAAGAACGCAACGGCTTGCCTTCGTGGCACGCGGCTCCTGTCGCGTGCGGGTGAAAGGAACTGCGCGGGACAGGAGCCCCGCGCTACGAGGGCCAATTCTAGCGACACCTAATCGCAGATGCGCCTCTGTGTCGCAGGGCTGTGTCAAGAAAGGTGCTTTCATAACAGTCCGGCTCGGCAGGTCCCGACCTCTGGGAGAATCGGGATCGCCCTACCCTTTCCGAGAAAAGGCGGGTGGGGTAGGGCGAATCGTCCCCGATGAGCCGCTTTCTTGACGCAGCCCTGCCCTCTGTCGCCCTCTGTGGTTCAACTCGCTGTGGTTCAACCCGCTTGCGTTTCCCTCACCGTCCGGTATGCTTCATCACCGTAGCGCGGGCGCATCCCCGCCATCCAAGAAAGGAAGTTGGTCATGGCTCCTGTATTCATTCTGCTGGGCATTGTCGCCGTCCTCGTTCTCTGGTTCGTGGCGATCTACAACAACCTGGTCCACCTGCGCAATTACGTGGACAACGCCTGGGCGCAGATCGACGTGCAGCTCAAGCGCCGGCATGACCTGATCCCCAACCTGATCGAAACCGTCAAGGGCTACATGACCCACGAGCGCGACACGCTCGAAGCCATCACCAAGGCCCGCACCGCCGCCATGGGCGCCAAGGGTCCCGCCGAAGCCGGTCCCGCCGAAACCGCCCTCTCCGGCGCCCTGCGCGGCCTCATGGTCAACGTCGAGCGCTATCCGGACTTGAAGGCCTCGCAGAACTTCCTCGCCCTGCAGGAGGAACTGTCCTCCACCGAGAACAAAATCTCCTTCGCGCGCCAGGCCTACAACGACAGCGTCACGCGCTACAACACCCGCATCCAGACCATCCCCGCCAACCTCGTCGCCGGACCCGCCGGCTTCACGCCGCGCGAACTCTTCGAACTCACCGACGAAGCCGAACGCGCCGTCCCCAAGGTCTCGTTTGCGTAACCCCCACCCCCACCCCCTGACCTCTGCCCTCTGACCTCTGACCTCTGATCCATGAGCGCTCTGATGTGGGAAGCCGTGGCCGCCAACAAGCGGCGGTCGGCCTGGCTGATTTTCATCCTGGCCCTGCTGCTGGCGGGCATGGGCGGCGCCCTCGGACTCCTCTTCGGCGGCGCGCCCGAAACCGCCGCCTACGGCGTATTCATCGGCCTCGTGGTCTGGGGCGTCATGCTGCTGATCAACATGATGGGCGGCGAATCCGTCCTGCTGGC
>JAHDSS010000153.1 GCA_018432565.1 Kiritimatiellia bacterium | reverse complement strand
GCGCCGGGGAAGAACAGATCGAGGTATTCATAGACCTGGTGTTCGCGTCCGGGGCCGCGGGCGGGGGGGCGGACGTCGGTGAGCATCAGGTCGCGGGGGAAGTGGCCGGGCATGCCGATGCGGTTGGGGATGCGGGCGAGCCAGGGCGGCAGGGCGGAGCGGAAGGAGTGGGGCAGGACGTAGGCGGTATCGATGCCGCGCTCGCGCAGGGAGCGGGCGAGGGGGCGGAGGCCGGCGGTTCCGGCGGGCGGCAGGGAGAGGACGCGGGTGGGGGCGGCGTGCATGGCCCAGAGGGGGGCGAGCGCGGGGCGCACCAGCAGGGTCAGGTCGGCGTCGGGGTTTTCCCAGCGGAAGGCCTGGAGGGCGGGCATGGAGAGGATGGCGTCGCCGAGCCAGTTGACGCCGCAGACCAGCAGGCGCGGCGGGGGGCCGGGGGTGCGATCGACTGGCGAGGCGGGGATCACCAGGAGTACCGGACGGTGTAGGAAATGGTTTTGCGGGTGCCGGCCTTGACGGGCACCGCGAAGTGGATGATGCCGGGGGCGTCGCCGGGGGTGTGCTCGGCGCTGGCGGCGGTGATTTCGTAGCGGTCGCCGCGGTAGAGATGCTCGACGACGGTAATGGTCTGGTCGTCGCCGGTCTGGTTGTCGAGGGTGATCTCGAAGGTTTCCTCGGCGGCCTTGAACGGGTCGGTTTCGACGAAGGAGGTGCGCAGGCGCTGGCCGGTGAGGCCGGCGGCGGGGCCGAGATTGAGGGTGGCGTCCTGTCCGGGGGCGAGGGGGGGGAGCCAGTCGGAACCGATCCATTCGAGGGCGCGGTCGGCGGCGCCGCGGAGGAGGCGGAATTCGCCGGGGGGCAGGGGGGCGCCGGTGGTGTTGCGGAAGGCGAGGCGGGTTTCGACGGCGGGGGAGAATTCGGTGCCGAGGTTGGCGTCGGTGCGGCGGCTGCGCTGGTAGCGGTCGAAGCGGACGCCGTCGTAGAGGTGGCGGGTTTCGACGGGGATGGACTCGGCGAAGGCGAGGGTGGCGTGGACGTCGGCGCCGGCGGGAAGGGTGAGCGGATGCCGCAGGTCGTAGGTGGCGAAAGTGGCGGTGACGGCGGCGGCGCGCTCGGGGATCCAGCCGGAGCCGTCGGCGGCGGGGCGCAGGGCGGGGGCGCGGGCGGCGCGGGGGTCGGCGGGATCGGGGACGAGAGGCGCAAAGCGCCCCTTGTCGGAGAGGGCGAGGCGGATGCGGGCGTTGGCGAATTCGCGGACGGTGCGGTTGCCTACGCGGATGCGGGTGGAGAGGGCCATGGCGCGGCCGCTGCCGGCGAGGATGGCTTCGTGGGCGGCGGACCAGGAAAAGCCGTCGGCGGCGTAGTCGAGCTGGACGGCGACGGGCGGGGGCTGGCCGGCGGCGGTCTGCCAGAGGAGGGTGGGCCGGCGGGTCAGGGCGGGGGAGGCGGGGAACTGAATGGAGTCGAGCCGGTTCAGATCGGGGACCATCTGGACGGGCTGGCCCTCGGCGGAGAGAACCAGGGAGGGCGCGGCGGAGTGGAAATCCGGCAGGGCGGCAAGGCGTCCGGCGAGGGTGTCGGGGCCGAGCCGGGCGGTGAGGGTTTTGCCGAGATGGGCGCGGAAGAGCGATTCGGCGTCGAGCAGGTCGTAGGCGAAGCGCTGGGAGAGGATGTCGAGGGTTTCATCCCGGCTGAGGGGGGCGGCATGCACGGAGGTGGGCAACAGGGTGTCGGGCAGGGGGGAAATGCGCAGCAGGCCGTCGGCGCCGGGCGGGGGCAGGTCGTGGGTTTCGGCAATCTGGGCGCGGCCGGAATCCTGGATGGTCAGGGCGACGGAGCGCGGATTGGCGGCGAGGGCCGACAGCGGCAGCAGGCACAGCAGGAAGAAGAGGAGGCGGTTCATGTCATGGGGTCTCGCGGGAAGGGCGCGGAATGCGCTGGGTTTGCTGGAGGAGGAAGGCATCGGCCAGGACGAGGGCGGCCATGGCTTCGACGACGGGGACGGCGCGGGGCAGGACGCAGGGATCGTGGCGGCCTTTGGCTTCGAAGGTGACGGGCGAGCCGTCGAAGGCCACGGTGGCCTGGGGTTTGGAAATGGTGGAGACGGGCTTGAAGGCGACGCGGAAGAAGAGGGGTTCGCCGTTGGAGATGCCGCCCTGGATGCCGCCGCAATGGTTGGAGGCGGGACGGATGCCGCCGCCGGGGCGGGCCTGGAAGGGGTCGTTGTGGGCGGACCCGGTCATGCGGGCGGCGGCGAAGCCCTCGCCGATCTCGAATCCGCGGGTGGCGGGGATGGACATCATGGCCTGGGCGAGGCGGGCGGTGAGCTTGTCGAAGACGGGTTCGCCCCAGCCGGGGGGCACGCCGCGGCAGATGCAGGAGACGATGCCGCCGAGGGAATCGCCGGTGTCGCGGGCGGATTCGATGGCTTTCACCATGCGGTCGGCGGCGGCGGGATCGGGGCAGCGGACGGGGGTGGC
>JAHDSS010000437.1 GCA_018432565.1 Kiritimatiellia bacterium | reverse complement strand
CGCATCCCGCCCTCCCGTCACCGCACGCTGGTCATGGAGGCGTCCGAAGCCCGCATCAGCCTGAATCGGCTGGTCTGTGAAAAGTTGGCCGACTAACCTTCATCTGCGGCTTGTCTCCCCGCCCCCCGCTTGACGCGCCGGGGGGATTAGCGCATCCTGCGGCCCATTATGAGCAAGAAACTCGACATGGAAATCCTGGCGTCGCTGTGCAAGCGGCGCGGGTTCATCTTCCAATCCTCCGAACTCTACGGCGGCATCAACGGCTTCTGGGACTACGGCCCTCTCGGCTGCGAGCTCAAGCGCAACATCAAGGACGCCTGGTGGAAAGCCGTCGTCCGCACCCGCGAAGACGTGGTGGGTCTCGAAGCCACCATCATCATGCATCCGTCCATCTGGAAAGCCTCCGGCCATGCCGACGGCTTCGCCGATCCGATGGTGGACTGCAAGGACTGCCGCAAGCGCTTCCGCGCCGACCAGCTCTGCGAGGACCAGGGGCTGGAGCTCATCAAGAACGGCGCCGCCTTCGCCCTGCCCGAGGGCGCGGTCTGCCCGGCCTGCGGGTCCAAAAACCTGACCGAACCGCGCAGCTTCAACCTGATGTTCAAGACCTTCGTCGGCCCTGTGGAGGATGAATCGAACGCGGCCTGGCTGCGCCCGGAAACCGCCCAGGCCATCTTTGCGCAGTTCAACAACGTCGTCGCCACCGCGCGCCAGAAGGTCCCCTTCGGCGTGGCCCAGATGGGCAAGAGCTTCCGCAATGAAATCAATCCGCGCAACTACACGTTCCGTTCGCGCGAATTCGAGCAGATGGAACTGGAGTTCTTCATCCGCCCGGACGAAGCCGTCGAGCTGATCTGCGGCAAGGTCACGACGCTGGCGGACCACCCGGACCTGTCCGGGCCCCCGCAGGAAAGCTGGGGGTGGGAGGTTTGGCACCGCTACTGGGTCGAGCAGCGCCTGGCCTGGTACCGGGCCATCGGTCTGCCCGCGGGCGATCTCGAGCAGTACTGGCAGGTCGGCGACGAACTCGCCCACTATGCCCGCGCCTGCGTGGACATCGAATACGCCTTCCCCTTCGGCGTCCAGGAGCTCGAAGGCATCGCGGCCCGTTCCGACTTCGATCTTACCCAGCACCAGAAGCACTCCGGCAAGCAGATGGACGTCTTTGACGAAACCCTGAAGCAGGCCGCCGGCAAGCTGGACGATGCCGCCCGCGACGCCTTTGCGCAACGGGTGGTCGCCGACTGGACCGGCCGCGGCAAACCGGAAGAAGAGGCCCGCGCGTTCGTTGCAAAGCTGTTTGACGGCAAATATGTTCCGCATGTCATCGAGCCGTCCGCAGGCACCGACCGCCTCGCCCTCGCGCTGCTCTGCAACGCCTACGACGAAGAGACCCTCACCGATGACAAGGGCAAGACCGATACCCGCACCGTGATGCGCTTCCACCCGTCCATCGCCCCCATCAAGCTGGGCGTGTTCCCGCTGGTGAAGAACAAGCCGGAACTGTACGCCAGGGCCCGCGAGATCTTCGCCCGGCTCCAGCGCCGCTGGAACTGCTTCTGGGACGAATCCGGCGCCATCGGCCGCCGCTACCGCCGCATGGACGAGGCCGGCACGCCGTGGTGCGCCACCGTGGATTTCCAGACGCTCGAGGACGGCACCGTGACCCTGCGCGACCGCGACAGCATGCAGCAGGTGCGCCTGACCGTGCTTGAACTCATTGACAAACTGGACAGCGAAATCGGATAATTCGCGCGTTGCCATTCCACGGAGGCCGGCCATGTTTGTCCAAATCAAATGCCCTCATTGCGGACAGCTGTTCGACTATGACAGTTCCAGCGGCGAACCCCAGGCCGACTGCCCGCATTGCGGCACGTCCTCGCCGGTGGAGCCTCTCGACAGCAAGCCCCCTCCATTGACCGTCCAGCACGATGCCCCCACCCTGGCCGGCGTGAAAACCTGCCCCCACTGCAAGGCCCAGATCGAGCGCGACGCGGTCTTGTGCATCCACTGCGGCACGAATCTGGCCACCGGACAGAAAGCGGGCGGCCCGAATTGGCTGGCCGCGCATAAAGCCATCGTCATCGCCATGGCGGCCGGCCTCGTCGTTGCCGCCTTTCTGATCGCGTTCCTTTTCCGGCCCGAACCGCCGGCGCCCCCCGTCATCCTGCCGGCCCAGACGGAGGTCCCCGCCGTCAAACCGCCCCCGCCGCCTGCCAGACCGGCCAAACCGGCGGACCCCGCCCCCGCAGAGACCCCGGCCGAAGCCCCGGCCGCGGCGGAACCCGCCCCGGCCCCGGAACCCCCGCCCGAACCGACCCCCGAGGAACTGGCCGCGCAGCAGGCCGAAGCCGAACGCATCGCCTTTGCCGAACGGAAATTCGCGGCGGAACAGGAATTCCGCTTCCAGCTCGATACCCGCGAACCGCTCTATCTGACCAACGAACTGGTGGAACTGCGCCGCCGCAACGGCATCTTGAACAAAGGCTCCCTGGCGGGATTCGACGGCACCGGCACCAACCGCGCGGCCCTGCTGAACACCCCCGACGGCGAAGTCCGCGTGCCGCTGGTATCGCTCGATCCGCCCACCCGGCGACGCCTCGACCCCGAATACCGCGAAGCCTTCATCCAGCATGTCATGAGCACGCGCCTGCCCGGACCCGCTGAGGCCTCTGCTCCCCAATAAGTGCTCTTGCGCCCAATTCAGAGCGTGAAGAGAACAGCCGACAGCCAACTACGAATCACACGAAATACACGAATGAGGATCGGGGGTCTGTCATTCATCCCATTCTCTGTGCCGCTCTGTGGTTCGTTCCGGCTGTGGATCGGAACAGCCATAACTACGACACGTAATGGATCGGACAGGTAGGGCGGTCTCGCCGAGACCGCCGGGATCAAACCGCCGGTCTCACGCCAAGGCGCAAAGACTGCAAAGGGAACAGCCGGGACAGCCAACCGCGGATTTCACGGATTACAAGAATCATTCATCGGCGTCCTGAACACGGTACAAGCGTGTGGTGTTTTCAAACCGAAGCTTCTTCTCGTTTTCCCGGAACCAGTCCTGGATCTCATCATCCGGGAGATCCAGTCCGGTATGCTCCCGGATGGTTTTTCGAATGCTGTCGTCCCCAAACGAACTGTCCGGCATATCCAGAATTCCGATTCGCAACGCGTCAATATGCCCGTGGGCAATCGCCACGGGCAGCAGATCGCGGGTCTTGAAATCCGGCTCATACTTGGCGTTTTTCCATGCCTGGGAGACGGCGTCATCGAGGTCGATTCCCGGCAGCTTGCGGAGCAAGCGGTAGGTGGCCTCGCGGTTGTCGCCGTTCACAAAGTAATTCACCAGGTCCTGATATGTCGCCGGATCCTCGAACGACGCCACAGCTTTGATCCAGGCCTGGGGCAGATCATCCCAGCGTTCCTTCAGGCCGCGGAGCAGAACCGGTCGGGCCGCCTCCGTCCAGCCGTTCTTCCAGACCACTTCGGCCAGCCAAGGGTACGCCCGGAGATGATCCAACACCCAGGCCTGGTGTTCATTCGTGATCAACGCCGGAAGCGCAAAGCGCAGGTAATAGGAATCCGGGGTTGTTTCCGCCAGCAGCAAGGCATGCTCCGGCCCGATTTCCTTCAGCATAGCCACCTGGCGGTCATCCGATCCCCATCTCTGTTGGCCGGAGGACGCCTGGTCAATCGCCTGGATGTACTCGCGGACATCCTCCGGGGAGGGATTCTCCGGCAGTTGAATCCGGCCGAGTTCTTCCGCGACTTGTTCCTTGGTTTTCATTTCGGAAGACCGGCCCCGGAAACGGGACTCCAGCCGCAGCCCGGTCTCCTGCAGGGTCTT
>JAHDSS010000455.1 GCA_018432565.1 Kiritimatiellia bacterium | reverse complement strand
GCTTCGCCTTCCTTGGCCAGGCCCAATTCGCTGCGACCTCCCGGCTGCATTATTTCTTCAAATGCTCCAGGGCGCGCCTACGGAGCGGGATCAGCGGGGAACGAAGAAGAATGTGACCGGGGTGCCGTAGGGCGGCGTGGTACGGGGATTGGCGTGCAGGGCTTCGTCGTCGGCGCCCTGGGGATGGCCCAGGTTGACGAGGGCGTAGGGATCCCAGTAGGTGGCCGCCAGGGATTCCTCGGCAAAGCCCATGAACCGGCCTTCCCGGATCATCGAGCCGGTGAAGATCCACGGACATTCCGGCAGGACGGCGTCTTCAGCGATCTGCCAGACAAAGGTTTCGGCGCGTTCGCGCCGCCGTTCGCCGTCCTGGTCCCATTCCACGAAGATATCCACGGGGGAGCCCTGGGGGGGGCCATCGCCCATGCCCGCCATGGGCTCTCCGCCTTTCAGTCCCGCCAGCAGCAGCGCCGCTTGCAGATCAATGGGATTCACCGCCAGCACGAAGACGGACTCGTGCACCTTGCCCTTGGGACCGCAGGCCAGCAGCTCGACAAGGCCCTCGGTCTGGTTGACCCAGCCGGTGGCGCTGACGGTTTTGGCGGCGGAGTCGAGGGTGACGGCGCCGAGGCGGGCGACGGGGCCGTCCCAGCGCACCGGCGAGGGCTCCGGCTCGGGCTCGGACCCGGCGGGATAGATGACCGGAGGCGCGGGAGGGGGCGAAGTCCGAGGTCCGAGGTCGGAGGTCCGAGGTCCGAGATCGGAAGTCTGAGGGCCGGGATCCGGGGTTGCCGGACCAGTCTCCTGTCCCGCGGCGGGGGAGCACAAGGCGAGGATCAGTCCAAGGGCGAGAAAACCAAGAGGGCGTCGTGACATGCGATCTCCTGTTGTTGGTAGCGTTCGGTGGTTTCGGGGCCGGCGGGTTGCCGGGCATCCAGCACAAGGGATTGGCGGGCGGCCTCGAGCGCGGCGGCATAA
This sequence comes from Kiritimatiellia bacterium, assembly GCA_018432565.1. Lineage (GTDB taxonomy): Bacteria > Verrucomicrobiota > Kiritimatiellia > CAIQIC01 > Lenti-01 > JAAZFE01. The sequence goes on along the minus strand of JAHDSS010000455.1, from coordinate 168 downwards.
TCGCCGTCGAGATACTGCAAAAGAGACAGGACGTGCCAGGCTTCGGCGTTGGCGGGATCTGTTTCGACGGCGAGCCGGGCGGACTCCAGGCCCCGGCGGATATCGGAGCGGCGGGGATCGGGGAGGCGGGCGGCGGCGTGGGCGAGCAGGGTATGGACGGTCGGATCG
>JAHDSS010000387.1 GCA_018432565.1 Kiritimatiellia bacterium | reverse complement strand
CATCTGCTGACGACGTTCGGGGACGGCAAGGTCAACGTCAATACGGCGTCGCGCGAGGTGCTGATGACGCTGACGGCGGGCAACGGCCGGATGATGGACGAGTGGGTGGTGGAGGATCTGCTGCGGGAGCGCCTGGGCGAGGACGGCCTGCCGAACACGAAGGACGACGGATTCGCCAGCGTGCAGGAGGCGATCGCCAAGTCGGGGATGGATGCGGCGCTGGCGGACAGGATTTCCGTCTCCGACCGCCGGTACGTGCGGGTGGTGTCCATCGGCGACAACAACGGCGTGCGGATGGGCGTCTGGGCCGTGTTCGAGGTGGACCGGAACAAGGTGACGCCCCTCTACTGGCGCGAAGAGCAGATGCAGTAGGCGTTAGAACAGCGTGTAGATGAAGGGGGCGGCGGAGGAGCCGGCGAAGATCAGCACGGACAGCAGCAGGAGGATCAGGACGACAGGGACGATCCACCAGGCCTTGTTGTGCCAGGCGAATTCGCCGAATTCCTTGAGCAGGACGCCGAGATATTTCAGGATTTTCATGGGAACCTTTTTTCCAGGGGGGGGGTTAACGCGGCTTGACGTTTCCTGTAGCCGGGGGCGATGACCCCGGCCTTGTAATCAACAGCCGCCGGCCTCATCGCGGCCGGCTACAACAAATCCGAATGCACTCTAATCCAGCACGAAATCCTTGCGCCAGTTGGCGCTGTCCTGGAAGGGGGGCTGGTGTTGCTTGTCGAGGATGTAGGAGCCGAGGACGAGGTAGTCCATTTCGGTGCGCATGAAGCAGCGGTAGGCGTCCTCGGGGGTGCAGACGATGGGCTCGCCGCGGACGTTGAACGAGGTGTTGATGATGACGCCATAGCCGGTGAGGTCGTCAAAGGCCTTGATGATGTCGTAGTAGCGCGGGCTCGTCTCGCGGTTGACGGTCTGGACGCGGGCGGAATAGTCCACGTGGGTGATGGCGGGGATGTCGGAGCGGATCTGGTGGATGCGCTCGCGGATGTCCAGCGTTCCGCTTTCCTCGAGGCCGAGGCAGCGTTCCTTGCGAACCTGCGCGACCAGCAGCATGTAGGGCGAGGGGCGGTCGATCTCGAAGTAGTCGGATACCTTTTCCTCGAGGCAGGACGGCGCGAAGGGCCGGAAGGATTCGCGGTACTTGATCTTGAGATTCATGATGGACTGCATCTTGGGCGAGCGGGCGTCGCCGATGATGGAGCGCCCGCCGAGGGCGCGCGGGCCGAATTCCATCCGGCCCTGGCACAGGCCGATGACGTTTTCGTCGGCGATGAGGCGGGCGATGGTCCGGGCCCATTCGGGGCCGTCGTGCTTCACGGCGGGATAGCCCTTGGCCTGGAGAAACGCGCCGATTTCGTCGTCGGAGAAGTCGGGGCCGAGATAGGCGCCGTTCATCCGGTCGCGGCGGCCGTCGGCGGTGCGGGGGTTGCCCTTGACCTGGTGCCAGGCGATGAGGGCGCAGCCGAGGGCGCCGCCGGCGTCGCCGGCGGCGGGCTGGATCCAGATGTCGTCGAAGATGTG
>JAHDSS010000472.1 GCA_018432565.1 Kiritimatiellia bacterium | reverse complement strand
TAGCCCTTTTCGGCGGCCATGAGGACGGTGAGGTCGAGGGGGAACCCGTAGGTGTCGTAGAGCTTGAAGGCCTCGAAGCCGGGAAAGGTTTTTTCGCCGGACGGCTCGAGGCGTTCGATGACGTCGTGGAAGTGGGCGATGCCGCGGTCCAGGGTGGCCGAGAAGGATTCCTCTTCGGCGCGCAGCGCGCGGACGATTTCGGATCTCCGGGCGGTCAGTTCGGGGAAAAAGCCGCCCATCTGCTGTTCGAGGACGGGGAAGAGTTCGCAGAGGAAGGGGTTCTTCAACCCGAGGGTGCGGCCGAAGCGGGCGGCGCGGCGCAGGAGGCGGCGCAGGACGTAGCCGCGGCCGTCGTTGGAGGGCATGACGCCGTCGGCGATGGCGAACGAAAGCGCGCGCAGGTGGTCGGCCACGACGCGCATGGCGATGGCGGTTTCGCCGTCGGCATAGGGGATGCCGGCCATTCGGGACACGGCGTTGATGAGGGGCATGAAGACGTCGGTGTCGTAATTGGATTTCTTGCCCTGGATGACCGCGACCACGCGCTCGAAGCCCATGCCGGTATCCACGCACTTGGCGGGCAGGTCGTCGAGGGTGCCGTCGGACTTGCGGTTGTACTGCATGAACACGTTGTTCCAGATCTCGATGACCTGGGGGGTGCCGGCGTTGACCATCTCGGGGGTGCAGCCGTTTTCGGTCAGGTCGAAATGGATTTCGGAGCAGGGACCGCAGGGGCCGGTTTCGCCCATTTCCCAGAAGTTGTCTTTTTCGCCGAAGCGCAGGATGTGGTCGGGATCCACATCGGTGCAGGTGCGCCAGATGTCGGCGGCCTCGTCATCGGTGGTGTAAACGGTGACCCAGAGGCGGTCCTTCGGCATTTTCCAGACCTCGGTCAGGAGTTCCCAGGCCCAGGGGATGGCTTCGCGCTTGTAGTAGTCGCCGAAGGACCAGTTGCCGAGCATCTCGAAGAAAGTGTGGTGGTAGGTGTCGCGGCCGACCTCCTCGAGGTCGTTGTGCTTGCCGGAGACGCGGATGCACTTCTGGGTGTCGGCGACGCGCTTCCACGACGACTTGCGCGCGCCGAGGAAGATTTCCTTGAACTGGTTCATGCCGGCGTTGGCGAACAGCAACGTGGGGTCCGTCGGCAGCACGACGGGGGAGGAGGGGACGATTTCATGGCCTTTGGAGGCGAAGAAATCGAGGAACGACTGGCGGATTTCGGCTGAGGTCATCATGGTCGGGGCTCCTGGCGGAAAACTGGATCGATATGGTTATATTCGTTGGGGGGAAAAAGGAAGCCCCAATTTGCGTCCGGCGGGCCTTCGCGCTCTGCATCGGGCCGAACAGCCCTCTAACGCAAGAGACGCAATGGACGCAAAAGATGCGCAAACGCCAGAGGGTGAAACCGGGCCATGGCGTCCATTATTTTTGAATTGGAGGGTTGGTTTTCTGGAAAGCGGCAGGAGAAAATATCAGTTGGACAGCCGAAGGCCTTCGTGGCACGCGGCTCCTGTCGGGTGCGGTGGCTAGAGCGTATGACATTTTCGTGTAGCCATTCCCGATGGAGCCGGGAATTGAATCACCAGCCCCGCGCCCAACGGGCGCAGCTACAACCGATCCGCCTTGCTGTAGCTGCGCCCGCTGGGCGCGGCTATGTATAGGTGAAAAACGCCATGGGATCCGCGCGGGACAGGAGCCCCGCGCTACGAGGGCCGATCTGGCGACACCCCATCGCCGATGCGCCCATTCTGCACAAACGGAGCGGTTTGCTATTGCGTTCGGGGGGCGATTGTCGCAACGTCACACGGTTGCCGAGGCGCCGGGCCGCGGGAACCGGTGGATCCCGGCGGGTTTTCTTGTGCAGGAGAACGGAAGATGGCGGTTGGATTGACAGAGGCACTGGAAGGCTGGGACAGCGTCCGCAGCAGCGAACTCTATGGCGTGGATGCGTGGGGGAACAACTTCTTCCACATCACGACGGACGGCTGTGCCGCCGTGCGGCTGAAGAACCCCTCGGGGCCGGTGAGCGTGAAGTTCAGCGACATCGTGCAGGGCCTGTACCAGCGCGGGCTGAGCCTGCCGATTCTGCTGCGTTTCGGCGACCTGCTGGCGGCGCGGCTGGCCGCGATCCACCAGGCGTTCGGCAAAGCGATCGAGGAATCCGGCTACACCGGCGCGTACCGCGGCGTCTATCCCATCAAGGTCAACCAGCAGCAGCAGGCGGTGGCCGACGTGGTGAAATTCGGCCGCCCGTTCCATCACGGACTCGAAGCGGGCTCCAAGGCGGAGCTGATTGCCGCGCTGGCCTATCTGCACGATCCCGAGGCCTATATCATTTGCAACGGCTACAAAGATGCCGAATTCATTGATCTGGCGCTTTCCTCGCTGAAGATGGGCCTGCAGACGATGCTGGTGCTCGAGATGCCGGGCGAGCTGGATCTGCTGCTGGAGCGCGCGGAGAAAATGGCCGTCCGTCCGCGCATCGGCATCCGGGTCAAGCTGGCCAGCTCCGTGGGAGGCAAGTGGTCGGAATCCGGCGGCGAAAGCAGCGTCTTCGGCCTGACGCCCCCGCAGGTGATCGCGGTGATTGACCGTCTGCGCGAGCGCGGGATGCTCGACTGCCTGGAACTGCTGCACTACCACCTCGGCTCCCAGGTGCCCAACATCCGCGAAATCCGCGACGCCATCTATGAAGCCTCGCGCTACTATGTCAGCCTCGTCCAGGAGGGCGCGAAAATGGGCGTGCTCGACATCGGCGGCGGCCTGGCCATTGACTACGACGGTTCGAAATGCAACTGCGCCACCAGCGCCAACTACGATGTGGGCGAATACGCCGCGGACGTCGTCGAAGGCGTCATGGCGGTCTGCAACCATGCCGACGTGCCGCACCCGGTGCTCATCAGCGAGTCCGGCCGCGCCCTGGTCGGCTATTATTCCGTCCTGCTGGTCAACGTGCTCAGCACCAGTTCCTTCGAGGTGCCCGAGCCCCCCGGGCCTGTCGCCGAGCCCGTGCCGGAACCCATCCGCAACCTGATGGACGTGGCCGCCGGCCTGCGCACCCGCAACCTGCGCGAGTTCTACAACGACGCCATCTACTACCGCGAGGAAATCCAGAAGGCCTTCAAGCACGGCGACATCACCCTGCGCCAGCATGCCCAGGCCGACCGGCTCTTCTGGCACATCCTCACCCGGATCCGCGCCGAGATTCCCAAGCTGCGTTTCGTTCCCGAGGACATGCGCAACCTCGAGGACGCCATGGCCGACGTCTATTACTGCAACTTCAGCGTCTTCCAGTCGCTGCCCGACAGCTGGGCCATCGATCAGATCTTCCCCATCATGCCCATCCAGCGGCTCAACGAAAAACCGGCCCGCCTCGCGGTGCTCTCTGACATCACCTGCGACTGCGACGGCAAGATCGACCATTTCGTGGACATGCGCGACATCCGCCGCGCGCTGCCGGTGCATGCCGTCGGCCCCGACGAGGACTACATTCTCGCGGTGTTCCTGGTCGGCGCCTACCAGGAAACCCTGGGCGACCTGCACAATCTCCTCGGCGACACCAATGTCGCCAGCATCCTGGTGGATGAAGACGGCGAAATCGAATACGAGCAGGAACTCGCCGGCGATTCGGTCGGCGACGTGCTCAGCTACGTGGAATACAATCCCCAGGGCCTGCTGGCCCGCTTCCGCGAGCTGGCCGAGGTGGCCGTGCGCCAGAAGCGCATCACGCCCACCGAGCGCCGCGAAATCCTCGACGCCTACGAAAGCGGCCTGCGCGGCTATACCTATTTCGAAACCTGAATCGCGGAAAGGGAGTTCGGACATGTCCAGGGTTATGATCATCGGAGCGGGGGGCGTGGGGAGCGTGGTGGCGCACAAGTGCGCCCAGGTGCCGGAGGTGTTCACGGACATCCTGCTGGCCAGCCGGACCAAGGCCAAGTGCGACGCCATCGCCGCCAAGCTGCCGCGGCCCGTCCGGACCGCGCAGGTGGATGCCGACAACGTGCCGCAACTTGTCCGGCTGCTGAAGAAATTCAAGCCGGACCTCGTCATCAATGTCGCGCTGCCGTACCAGGACCTGCACATCATGGACGCCTGCCTCGAGGCGGGCGTGAACTATCTCGACACCGCCAACTACGAGCCGCCGGATGTCGCCCGGTTCGAATACAAATGGCAATGGGCCTACCGGGGCCGCTTCCAAAAGGCCGGGCTCATGGCGCTGCTGGGCTCCGGGTTCGATCCCGGCGTGACGTCCGTGTACACGACGTGGATCCGCAAGCACTTCATTCCGAAGCCGGAGACGCTGGACATCATTGACTGCAACGCCGGCAGCCACGGCCAGCCCTTCGCCACCAACTTCAATCCCGAAATCAACATCCGTGAAGTGACGGCCAAGGGCCGCTATTTCCAAAACGGCCGCTGGGTCGAGACAGATCCGCTGTCGGTCAAGCGCCCGTTCACGATGCCCGACGGCCTCGGCGACCTGACCATCTACCTGATGTATCACGAAGAGCTCGAATCCATCGCCCGCCACGTGCCCGGGCTGAAGCGCGCGCGCTTCTGGATGAGCTTTTCCGACAACTATCTCACCCACCTGCGCGTGCTCGAGAACGTCGGCATGACCCGCATCGATCCGGTGGATGTCAACGGGACGCCGGTCATTCCGCTGCAGTTCCTGAAAAAACTGCTGCCGGACCCCGCCTCGCTCGGCCCCCTCACCAAGGGGCAGACCTGCATCGGCTGCCAGGTCACGGGGCGGGACGCGAAAGACCGCCGCAAGACGGTCTTTGTGTACAACGTCTGCGACCACGCCGCCTGCTACAAGGAAGTCGGCTCCCAGGCCATCTCCTACACCACCGGCGTTCCCGCCATGATCGGCGCCATGATGATGCTGACCGGCAAGTGGGCCGGCAAGGGCGTTTTCAACATGGAGCAGTTCGATCCCGACCCCTTCATGGCCGCCCTGGAGCGCCACGGCCTGCCCGCGCGCATCCTGAAAAAAGCCGTCCTGCGCGGCGGGTAGGCCCGCCTTGGCCCGCTCTTTTCAACCCCGGCGGCGTCCGGGTTTTCCACACCGTGGAAAAAAGTTTTCCATAGCGTGGAAAACCGGCCGGAAAATTTTCCATAGCGTGGAAAATCCGGAAGAGGCGGCGGCATGAGCGGCGCGCTGACCACGCCTGCCTACGTGGTGGATGCGGAACGCATCCGGCGCAACGCGGAAATTCTCGCGGGGGTCAAGGCGCGCACCGGCTGCAAGATGCTGCTGGCGCTGAAGGCGTTTGCGATGCCGGCGGCGGCCCCGCTGCTGCAGGGCGTCCTCGACGGCACCTGCGCCAGTTCCGTCCACGAGGCGCGGCTGGGCCACGAGGTGTTCGGCGGCGAAACCCATGCCTTCGCCGCGGCGTTTTCGGTGAGCGATATGCGCGAATTGCTTGGGCTCGACGCCGAACCGGGCCGGTGCCGCGAACCGCTGATCCGGCACATCACCTTCAATTCCTTTGCCCAGTGGCGGCAGTTCCGGCCGCTGCTGGCGGAGTCGGGCGCGGAGATGTCCTGCGGCCTGCGCGTGAACCCCGAGCATTCCGAAGGAGCCGTGCCGCTCTACGATCCCTGCGCCCCCGGCTCGCGCCTTGGCATCCGGCGCGCGGACTTCGACGGCGAGGATCTCGACGGCCTGTCGGGGCTGCATTTCCATACGCTGTGCGAGCAGGATGCCGACGCCTTCGAGCGGACGCTGGCCGCTTTCGAGGAGCGTTTCGGCGATGTGCCCGGCGGCTTCCGCTGGTTCAATTTCGGCGGCGGACACCATATCACCCGCGAAGGCTACGACATCGACCGCCTGTGCCGCGCGCTGGACGGATTCCGCGAGCGGCATCCGGGCGCGGAGATGTACCTCGAACCCGGCGAGGCCTGGGTGCTCAACGCCGGCGTGCTCGTCGCCACCGTGCTTGACGTGGTGCGCAACGACATGGACATC
>JAHDSS010000509.1 GCA_018432565.1 Kiritimatiellia bacterium | reverse complement strand
CCCCACCCGCCACCACATCCTCGGCCTGCGCGTCGCCACCGCCTCCGGCGAACTCCTCGACCTGCACCGCGGACGCGACCGGGCCGACGGCCTTCAGGTGCGGCTCGGTTCGCTCTCCGCGGAGCTCCCCCCGCTGCCCCGTCCCCATGTGAAGAACGCCGCCGGCTACCATGTCGAACCCGGCATGGACCTTGTGGATCTCTTCATCGGCGCCGAAGGCACCCTCGGGGTCGTCACCGAGGCCACCCTGCGCCTCCTCCCCGCCCCCGGCGCCGTCTGGGGCCTCATGGCCTTTCTGCCGGACACCGCCTCTGTCGTCGGATTCGTCAACGCGTTGCGGGCAGAACAGAGGTCAGGGGACAGGGGACAGGAGACAGACGTCCGAGGTCCGACCAGCGACCAACCACCAACCATGGCCCGCCTCGCGGCGCTGGAATACTTCGATTCCCGGTGCCTCGACTTCCTGCGCGCGCATGCGGAAGGGCTCGCCACCCGCGGCATCGCCGTGCCGGCCCTGCCCCCCGGCGCCGCCTGCGTCTATGCCGAATGGCATGCCCCCGGCGAAGCCGCCGCCGAAGCCGCGGTCCTTGCCGCCGCCGAGCGCCTGCCCGATTTCGGCGCCGACCCCGACGCCGTCCTCCTCGCCGACAACCCCCGCGACATGGAAAAGCTGAAGCTCTTCCGCCATGCCGCCCCCGAGCTCGTCAACTCCGTCCTCGACGAGCGCCGCCGGATCCACCCCGGTCTCGTCAAGCTCGGCACCGATATGTCCGTCCCCGACGCCCGCCTCGGCGACGTTCTGGCCCTTTACGAAGCCGATCTCGCCGCGTCCGGGCTCGAACACCTGATCTTCGGCCACATCGGCGCCAACCATCTGCACGTCAATATCCTGCCCCGCGATCCCGCCGATTACGCCGCCGGCCGCGCGCTCTATGCCCGGTGGGCCGCCCGGATCATCGAGTGGGGCGGCAGCATCTCCGCCGAACACGGCATCGGCAAGCTCAAGCGCGACCTCTTCCGCCAAATGGCCGGCGACGACGCCCTCCGCCGCATGCGCGACCTCAAGCGTCTCCTCGACCCCGCCTTCCTCCTCAACCCCGGCAATCTCTTCGAGGCTTGAGCAGCCTCCCAGACCCCCGCGGCCGTGCTTGCCCGACGGAGCCGTGGCGAAGTCGGGCCCCGCGGGTGAAACAGTTCAGCCTGACGTTCTCCCAGACCCCCACGGGCTTGCCCCGCGGGTGAATCAGGTCAGCCTGACGTTCTCCCAGACCCCCACGGGCTTGCCCCGTGGGTGAATCAGGTCAGCCTGACGTTCTCCCAGACCCCCACGGGCTTGCCCCGTGGGTGAATCAGGTCAGCCTTCATCATGCGCCCACGGCCCGGCCACGCCCCTCCCCGCGTTTGACACGGCCTCGGAGGGATGCTAGGACAGTCGCATGTCCACGGCTCCCAAAACCGGCTTTGCGGACGTCTTCCGCCCGGAAGCCATGGCCTGCAATCTCCAGGTCCGCACCCGGGACGAAGCCCTCGCGGAACTGATCCGCCTGCTGGAGAAAGACACCCCCGGTCTGGACCCGCAGATCATGCTCCGGGACCTCGTGGCCCGCGAAGAGCTGGCGCCGACCGTCGTGCATCCGGGCATCGCCGTTCCCCACCTGCGTCTGGACGGCGTGTCCCGCCTGCTGCTGGCCGTCGGCACCTCCGTGCCCGGCATCGCCTTCAACGGCGACCCCGACCATCTCGTCCATGCGATTTTCCTGATCCTGACGCCCCGGAACGATCCCGACGCCTATCTGCAGTTCCTCGCCGGCCTCTCCAAGAAACTCGCCGCCTTCAAGGATGCCCGCCTGCTGGCCGGCTGCACCTCGCCCGACGAACTCTGCGGCATGCTCTCCCGCGGCAAGGACGTGTTTCCCCCCTTCCTGAGCGCCATGCACGTCATGGACCCCAATCCCGTCACGCTTCTGGAAAGCGCGCCCCTCGGCACGGTCATTGACACCCTGTGCAGCCGCCCCCTCTACGACATCCCCGTGGTGGATGAACAGGGCGACGTCCGGGGCGTGGTCGCCCCCGAAGACCTGCTGCGCCTGAGCCTGCCCGAACACCTGCTCTGGATGGACGACCTGACCCCCATCATCCAGTTCGAACCCCTCGCCGACCTCCTGCGCAAGGAACGCGACATGAAACTCGCCGACTTCATGCGGGAGGAATACGTCAAGGTGGCGGCCGACGTGCCCGCCATCCAGCTCGCCAAGATCTTTCTCATGGACAAGACCCGGCAAATCCTGGTGATGGAGGACCGCCACCTGCTCGGCGTCGT
>JAHDSS010000187.1 GCA_018432565.1 Kiritimatiellia bacterium | reverse complement strand
GGCGCGACGGCGCCGAGGGCGGCGGGCTCGACCCTCAAGCCGTTCGCCTATGCGCTGGCGTTCGACCGGGGGGCGGCCACGCCCGCCACGGCGCTGACGGATGTGCCCCTGACGTTCCGCGATTTCCAGCCGCGCAATTTTGCAAGGGATTTCCGGGGCGCGGTCAGCGCGCGGGAGTCCCTGGTGCTGTCGCTGAACCTGCCGGCGATCGACATCGTGCGGCGGACGGGGTTGGCGCGGTTCCATGCGACGCTGCGCGATCTGGGGCTGACGACCCTGACGCATCCGGCGGAGCATTACGGGCTGGGGCTGGTGCTGGGGGGTGCGGAGGTGCGGCTGCTGGACCTGGCCAACGCCTACGCGGCGCTGGCGCGCGGGGGGGGATGGGCGCCAGTGCGGTTCGTGGAGTCCGACGAACCGCCGGCGGTGACGCCCGTGTTTTCCCCGGAGGCCTGCTGGATGGTCAGCGAGATTCTCTCCGGCGACGAGCGGGCGATGGATGCGACGGGGCACGCCGCCGATGTGCGCCTGCCGGTTTTGGCGTGGAAGACGGGGACTTCGGCCGGGCTGCGCGACGCCTGGACGGTGGCCTGGAATCCCGAGATCGTGGTGGGGGTCTGGGTGGGGAATCCGGACGGGGAAGGATCAGACGTGCTGGTGGGGCGGAAGGCGGCGACGCCGATTGCGTGGGACCTGGTGCGGCGGATCTATCCGGACAACCAGGGGCCGGCGTTTGCGCGGCCGGCGGGCGTGGTGCCGCGCCGGGTGTGCGCGGCGAGCGGATGCGTACCGGGGCCGCATTGCGAACATTCCGTGGAAGACTGGAGCATCGCGCGGGTGTCGCGTCGCGAGCCCTGTCCCGTGCATCGGCACGGGGCGGATGCGGCCTGGCCGGCGGCGGTGGCGTCATTCCTGAACCGCCGCGCCGCGCCGGCGGGCAAAGCGCCGTCGTCCGACCTGCGTATCCTCTCGCCGGCGCGCGGCAGCACGTACCGGCGGCTGCCGGAGGCGGCCGACTGGCAGCAGCTGGCGCTGAAGGCCGCCAGCGGCCAGCCCGGCGAGACGCTGCATTGGTTCGTCAATGACCGCCCCGCGGGCCGGTCCCGTCCGGGCGACACCGTCTTTTGGCCGCTGGAGCGCGGTTGCCACGACATCGTATGCGCCAGCGCGCGCGGGCTCAGCGACCGGGTGCAGATCGAGGTGGAATGAGACGGGGGGGCGCATCAGCGATTCGGTGCGCCCCCGGCCACCTTGGCGAAGGATCGTTTGCTCCGTGTTTTCCACGGTGTGGAAAACTTTTTTCCATGGCGTGGAAAATCCGGATTTTTGGCGTGGGGGTGGATAGAAATGGCTTTGCGCGGGAGGGCCGGGGGGGGTACGCTGAACATGCCGGCCGGATCCAGCCGGAAGGAGTGTGCATGAAGGCGAAAGCGGCAAAGAAGGCGAAGGGGACCCGGGGAGCGGGCGTATCCAAACCGAAGAAGCACTGGACCTACACCGACGAGCTGGAAAAGCTTCAGGTGGAGCTGGTGAAGCTGCAGGAGTGGGTGAAGGCCAAGGGGCTGAAGGTGGTGGTGGTGTTCGAGGGACGCGACGCGGCGGGGAAGGGCGGCGTGATCAAGCGCATCACGCAGCGGCTGAATCCCCGCATCTGCCGGGTGGTGGCGCTGGGCGTGCCCACCGACAAGGAAAAGAGCCAGTGGTATTTCCAGCGCTACGTGGCGCATCTGCCGGCGGCGGGCGAGATGGTGCTGTTCGACCGCAGCTGGTACAACCGCGCCGGCGTCGAACGCGTCATGGGCTTCTGCACCCAGGAGGAATACGAAGAGTTCTTCCGGTCCTGCCCCGAGTTCGAGCGCATGCTGGTGCGGTCGGGCATCCTCCTCATCAAGTACTGGTTCTCGGTGTCGGATGACGAGCAGGAGAAGCGGTTCAAGGCGCGGATCGACGATCCGACCAAGCGCTGGAAGCTCAGTCCGATGGACCTGACGGCGCGGTCGCGCTGGGTGGACTACTCCAAGGCGAAGGACCGCATGTTCCAGGTGTGCGACATTCCGCAGGCGCGCTGGAACGTGGTCAACGCCGACAGCAAGAAGCGCGCGCGGCTGAACTGCATTCACCACCTGCTGCAGCAGATATCCTACAAGGATTTGACGCCCGACCCGATCAAGCTGCCGCCCAAACAGAAGCGGCGGGGCTATGTGCGCCCGCCGCTGTCCGACCAGCACTTCGTGCCGGAAGTGTATTGACGCCGGTCTATTCCTCGACCTGCATCTGCTGCATCTGCTGCATCAGGGCGCCGAGTCCGCCGCCGGACCCGTCCATCATGACTTCCATCATGTCGCTGATCTTCGTGTAGCCGGCCGGCACGTCGAACAGGGCGGCATCGGGGGTGGAGAAGTCGTAGTTCTTGAACAGGATGGTGGACTGCATGGGCATGGCCGGCTGGCCGGGCTGCATGGGCACGTCGGCCGCCGCCACCATCTTGACCGGCATGTTCTTCTGCGCCGGGGAGAACCACATCGTGACTTCGCTGGAGACGCCGTCTTCCGTCATGCGGATGCGCCGCTTGGTGCACTCCACGCCGTCCACGGTTTCCGTCCCGAGTTCCTCGATCTTCGGCGCGGCCGCCGGCGTGGCGTCTTCTTCTTCTTCGTTCAGCAGATACTTTTGCTTTTCCGGGAACAGGGAATAGGAAACCGTCCGTCCGTTTTCCGGGATTTCCAGGATGACGGTTTTGAGATTGAAAAACGGCATGACCATTTCGGTGCGGGTCTTGCCGCCGTCGCGGATGATTTTCGAATCCATGTTCATGCCCATGGCCTGGATGGACATGTCCACGGAGTAGGTGGTGGCCAGCCCCAGTTCCTGCTCGAACTGCATCCAGGGCGTGGACGGCGCCTGCTGGGCCAACGCGGGGACCGCGAGAAAGACGGCCAGCAACAGGAACGGAATCAGGCGGATCGGTTGGTTCATGGGCACTCCTGGGTTCTGATTTGAACAGGGACGCATCCTAGGCGTAATTTCTCCGGAGGGAAAGCCTTTCCTTGCGGGGCGTTATTCGTACCAGAGGACGGATCGAGCCGGGGAGGCGAGGACGGACGCGGCGGACGGCCCGGGTGTCGAAACGGTTCGACGGATTTTGCGGTGGAGTGTAATCAAAGGTTGGCAAGGGGGGGGCGGGCTGTTAGATTTTGCGACCGATTCTCAACGAATCCAGGTGAACCCCCCAGGAGAAGACAAGTCATGACGATTAGCGCCAAGCGGATGTTGTTCAACAACCCGATTCTGACGGATGCCCAGTTGCGGGCCGAAATTGAAAAGTGCGAATTCTGCGAAGAGAAGCCCTGCAAGGAGGCCTGTCCGTGCGACTGTTCGCCGGCGGATTTCATCATGGCGGTGAAGCTGGGCACGCCGGCGGACTTCCAGCGGGCGGCGGCGGAGATCATGTCGAAGAATCCGCTGGGCGGCATCTGCGGGATGGTGTGTCCGGACACGCTGTGCATGGGCGCGTGCGTGCACAAGAAGATGGACTGCGCGGTGAACATTCCAGCGGTGCAGGCGACGATCGTGGCGAAGGCGCGCGGATACGGCGCGTTTCCGGCGTTTGCGAAGGCGAAGCTCAACGGCCGCAAGGTGGCGGTGATCGGCGCGGGCCCGGCGGGCCTTGCGGCGGCGGTCACGCTGGTCCAGAAGGGCTACAAGGTGGATATCTTCGAGCAGAACGAAAAGGGCGGCGGCATGTGCCGGCTGATTCCGGAGCACCGCCTGTACAAGGAGATGCTCGAAAAGGACGTCGCGTTCTGCCTGGAGATGGGCGGCGGCCGCATCAAGCTGCTTGCGGGCAAGAAAATCACCGAGCCCAAGGCGCTGCTGAAGAAGGGCTACCAGGCGGTGATCGTCGCGGCGGGCCTGTGGGAACCGATCATTCTGAATGTTCCGAACAAGGAGCTGGCGATCGGCGGGATTGACTTTCTGAAGAAGCCGAAGAGCTTCGGGGTGCGCGGCAAGAAGGTGGCGGTGGTCGGCGGCGGCGCGACGGCGCTGGACTGCGCGGTGGCGGCGAAGCTCGCGGGCGCCAAGTCCGTCGAAATGATCGCGCTGGAGAACGTCGGCGAGATGCCGCTGACGGCGCGCGAAAAGCAGGATCTGGTCGAATACGGCATTGATGTGAACGGTCGCATGCGCGTGACCGGGATTCTGGACAAGGGCGGCAAGGTCGCGGGGATCCGGACGCAGAAGGTCGAGCTGCCGGCGGGCCAGGCGTTCACGGTGGGCGCGCTGAAGGACGTGGCGGGCACGGAGCAGACGCGCGGGGACATCCGGGCGGTCGTCATGGCGATCGGCGCGCGCGGGACGATTCCCGTCAAGCCGGCCAAAGGCGTGTACTACGCGGGCGACATCGCGAACGGCCCGACGTTCGTGGTGACGGCTTCGGGCGCGGGCAAGAACTGCGCGATGGCGGTGGATGCGGAGCTGAACCGCCAGAAGGCCCCGAAGGTGCCCGATCCGAAGAAGAGCCGCGTGCTGGTCGAAGGCTACAACATGGTGCCGGTCTCGCTGCAGACCGATTTCTTCGGCCGCAAGCTGATCAACCCGTTCCTGCTGTCGGCGTCGCCGGCGTCGGACGGCTACGAGCAGATGAAGAAGGCCTACGACGCGGGCTGGGCGGGCGGCATCATGAAGACCGCCTTCGACAACCTGCCGATCCACATCCCGGCGGCCTACATGACGTGCTTCAACGACACGACGTGGGGCAACTGCGACAACGTGTCGGACCACCCGATTGACCGGGTGTGCCGGGAAGTCAAGCGGCTGATCAGGGAATACCCGGACCGCCTGACCGGCGCGTCCACCGGCGGCAACGTGTCGGGCAACGACGCGAGCGACCGCAAGAGCTGGCAAAGCAACACGCGCAAGCTGGAGAAGGCGGGCGCGATGGTCATCGAGTACAGCCTGTCGTGCCCGCAGGGCGGAGAAGGCGCCGAGGGCGACATCGTCTCGCAGAACGCGGCGCTGTCGGCCAAGATCATCGGCTGGGTGCTGGAGGTGGGCAACCCCGACGTTCCCAAACTGTTCAAGCTGACGAGCGCGGTGACCGACATCAAGAGCATCCTGAAGGCGATCAAGCCGGTGCTGGAGAAGCATCCGAAGTCGAAGGCGGGCGTGACGCTGGCGAACACCTTCCCGTCGCTGGCGTTCAAGCCGGGCCCGAAGGTCTGGGAGGACGGCGTGGTCTCCGGCATCAGCGGCGAGGGCATCACCCCGGTCAGCTACCTGTGCCTGGCCAGCGCCGGCGGCATGGGCGTGACCATCTCCGGCAACGCCGGTCCGATGAACTACAAGGCGGCGGCGGATTTCCTGGCGCTGGGCACCAACACCGTGCAGTTCTGCACCGTGGTGGAGAAACACGGCTACGCGATCATTGACGAGCTGTGCTCGGGCCTGAGCCACCTGATGCAGGCGCGCGGGATCAAGTCGGTTTCGCAGCTGGTGGGCATTGCCCAGCCCGACCCGATCCGCGGGTTCATGGACCTGGACGGCACCAAGCAGATTTCCGACTGCGACGACGACCTGTGCGTCCAGTGCGGCAACTGCACGCGCTGCCCGTACCTGGCCATCTCGCTGAATTCGGAAGGCTATCCGGAGACGGATCCGTCCAAGTGCATCGGGTGCAGCCTGTGCGTGCTGCAGTGCCCCGCGAAGGCGCTGCGCCTGCGCGACCGCACGCCGAAAGAGAAGCAGGCGATGCACGCCTAGAAATCCGCACGCGGGGGCCGTCCGGCCCCCGTGATTCGTTTGAACATCCAAAGAGGAGAACAACATGGCGCAGAAGAAAAGCAAGGCCCTGCTGATCACCAACGGAACCGTGGTGACCCTGGGCGACAACAACCGGATCATCGGCGATGGCGCGGTGCTGATTGTGGACGGCGTGATCCAGGCGGTCGGCAAGGCCGCGGCGGTGAAGAAGCAGGCGCGCGGCGCCAAGGTGCTGGACGCCGGGGGCAAGGTCATCATGCCGGGCTTCATCAACGCCCACATGCACCTGTATTCCACGTTCTGCCGCGGGCTGTCGCCCAAGCAGCCGCCGGCCAAGAACTTCGTGGAGGTGCTCGAACGCCTGTGGTGGCCGCTGGACAAGGCCCTGAACGGCAAGGACGTGCTCTACAGCAGCCTGATTCCGCTGATTGACTGCATCAAGAACGGCACGACCACCATTATCGACCACCACGAAAGCCAGAGCTTCCAGACCGGCAGCCTGTCGGTGATCGAGAAGGCCTGCCGGAAGGCCGGGGTGCGCAGCGTGCTGACGCTGGGCATTTCCGACCGCTACAAGAAGGGCGGGGAAGGCATCGAAGAGAACGTCCGGTTCCTCAAGAAGATCCAGGCGAAGCGGAAGAAGGGCGACGACCTGGTGTCGGCGATGATGGGCCTGCACGCGCTGTTCACCGTGAACGACAAGTCGCTGAAGAAGTCCTGCGATCTGGCCCGCGAGTTCGACTGCGGGATGCACGTGCATATCGCCGAAGACAAGGCCGACCAGGCGGCGAACAAGAAGCAGTACGGCAAGTCCGTGATCGAGCGGCTGCATGCGGCGGGCGGGCTGGGGCCCAAGACCCTGGCGATCCACTGCGTGCACGTCGGCGACAGGGAAATCGGCTTGATGGCCAAAACCGGCACCTGCGCGGTGCACAATCCCGAATCCAACATGAACAACGCGGTGGGCGTCGCCCCCGTGATGAAGATGATGGAGAAGGGCGTGCTGGTCGGGCTGGGCACCGACGCCATGACCACCGACATGAAGGCGGAGGTCCGCGTGGCCAACGTCTTCCACAAGCACGCCGCGAAGAATTCGCAGGTGTTCTTTGTCGAGGCCTGCAACCTGCTGATGAAGAACAACGCGCAGATCGCCAGCCGCTTCTTCAACCGCCCGGTGGGCGAACTGAAGAAGGGCAGCTACGGCGACGTGGTGGTGATGGACTACCAGCCGCCGACCCCGATGAACGGCAACACGTTCCTGGGCCACTACCTGTTCGGCATCTGCGCGGCGCGGGTGGACTCCACCATCGTGAACGGCAAGGTGCTGATGCAGGGTGGCCAATTGAAGGGCCTCGACGAAAAGAAGATCTGCGCCGAGTCCCGCAAGCAGGCGGCTGACTTCTGGAAGCGGTTCTGATCGAACCTCCCCTTCCCGACAGGGCGGAACGGCGCGCGCCGTTCCGCCTTTTCTATTCTCAGCGGCCGGAAGGGCCTGAAACAACCATTCTCATTGTTTGCAAACAATAAGAATAATCCTGGCCGCCTGCTCCCTGCGCAGACTACATGGACTTACGAAGCAGGTGGATCAGGGTGCGGGCCAGCGGGTGGAGGGGGCAGGACAGGACCCAGTCAGGATGCCTTCGGATGATCATTCCGCTTTGTTCCAGGACATGCAAATGCGAGAGGAGGGAGGGTGTAGGCATCCGCAGGGAGAGTTGCAGTGCAGGGGTCGATTGGGGGGATTCCAGCAGGGCTTGGACGATGGCAATACGGCGCGGATGAGCCAGTCCGTTGGCCAGTCGGCACATGTCCATGTCCTGACGCGCAGGCAGCGTGTGTAAAGCGGTTTGAATGGCCTTGAGCAGAGGGGCAGCCGACGACACCTGAGGATCAGGATCCAGCCGGTAGATTAATGAACGGCCTTGGCGTTGGGATTTCAAAAGGCCGCGGGATTGAATGCGCCGGAGTTCCTGGCTGGCGCAGGCTCGTTTGATCCCCACGGCGTCGCCCAGTTCGCTGACATTGCTGCCGGGGTGATCATGCAGTTGGCGCAGCAGTTGGACCCGTTTGCGCCCAGCCAGCATTTTACAGGTTCGCCAAAGTGTCGGGTTCAAGGATTTCATATTCGACCTCACTGCGAAGTTATACGTCAGGGAGGACAACATGGCAATCATTGTTTGCAAACAATCATTGTTTGCAAACAATGAAATAGGCGGAGTAGACAGCGTCAACCAGGCCGTGCTAGATTGCCGGTTCAAGCAAAGGACGCGCCATGAACGAATTGGGATTGAATTTCTTGAGGTGGATGCAGGAGCACCGCACGCCGGGGGGCGAGGAATTCTTTCTGCGGGTGACGGAATGGGGGGAGGGCTTCTGGCTGATGGCGGTGCTGGGGGTGCTGTTCTGGGTGTTCGGGGGGGGCGTGGCGTACCGGGCGGGGCTGGCGCTGATGGCGGGGGACCTGCTGTCGAGCGTGGTGAAGAACGCCTGCTGCATCCCCCGCCCGTGGCTGCGCGATCCGCTGATCCTGCCGGTGGGCGATGCGCAGTGGGGGGCGTTCGGTTATTCGTTTCCCAGCGGGCATGCGTCGAGTTCGGCGCTGCTGTGGGGCGGGATCGCCGCGGCGGCGCGGCGGGGATGGCTGTGGATTCCGGTCCTGGCCTGGATCGGGCTGACGGGGGTTTCCCGGGTCTATTTGGGCGTGCATACGCCGGTGGATGTGGCGGGGTCGTGGCTGCTGGCGGTGCCGGTGGTGTGGGGGGCGTGCCGGGCGGTCCGCCGGACGGAGCAGGCGCCTGCACAGGCGTGGATCGTGCTGGGGGGGGCGGCGCTGCTGGCGGCGGCCGGGATGGCGTTCATGCGCTGGCGTCCGATCCCGGAGGGGGCGGACCTGTTCCGGTTCGGGCGCGACACGTACCGGGCAGCGGCGGCGCTGCTGTCGTTCGCGGCGGCCTGGCATCTCGAACGGACCTATGTGCGCTTTGATCCGGCCCGGCTGGGCGCCTACCGGATCGTGGCGGTGGCGGTGGGCGTGCTGGTGCTGTCGCTGATGATGGGGAATCTGCGGCGGCTGACGGCGCCGTGGCTGGGGGAGAACGGTGCCATGTACGCGCTGGCCGCGGCATGCCCGATGTGGATATTTGTCGTCTGGCCCTTCCTGCTGAAGGGGCTGGAAAAGCCGGCGCCGCGGTGAGTCCGGTCCCGGGCGCTTTGCGGGGGCGGGCCGGATGGGACGGGGATTGACAAGCCCGGGGACAAACCCGAGGATGCGATGCATGTTGGGATGGGTGCGTGACATAGCCAATCGGCGCGAGCTGGTGTGGATTCTGATCGAGCGGAACCTCAAAATCCGTTATAAAAGTTCCTTTCTCGGCTTTTTCTGGTCGCTGCTGAGTCCGTTGTTCCTGATTTTCATCTACAGCCTGTTTCTGGGGGTGCTGAAGTTTCCGATCCATCTGCCGACGCTGGTGACGGGGATCATCGCGTGGCAGTTTCTGGCGATGTGCATGGGGGATTCGCTGTACAGCATCGTGGGCAACGCGAACCTGGTGACAAAGGCGGCCTTTCCGCGGATGATCCTGCCGCTGTCCATGGTGGGGGCCAACGCGCTCAACTTCCTGTTTTCGTTCGTGGTGCTGTCGGTGTATCTGGTATTCGCGGGAGCGTCGTTCGGGGGGGCGGGGTGGTTGCCGCTGATCATGCTGACGCAGGCGGCGCTGTGCCTGGGGATGGCGATGATCGTGGGATCGGCGAATGTATTCTTCCGCGACACGGAGCACGTGATGTCGGTGATCATGCTGGCGTGGTTTTTCCTGTCGCCGGTGATCTACGAGCCGGAGATGATCATGGAGGGGTTTCCCCGGTGGGTGCAGGTGGCGTTTTACCTGAATCCGATGAGCGGGATTCTGACGGCGTACCGGGCGGCGCTGCTGACGCCGCCGGCGGTGGACGGCGGTCTGGTGGCGATGTCGTTCGGGGTGGCGTGGGCGGTGTTCGGGGCGGGGCTGCTGGTGTTCCGGGCGGCGGAGCCGCGGTTTGGAGACGAGCTGTGAGCGGGCCGGAATCCAGCGGGCCGGCGATTGTCGTCGAGCGGATGGGCAAGCGCTTCCGGCTGCAGCGGTCGGGGACGCGGACGATCAAGTCGGCCATGCTGGACCTGATGCGGAACCGGGGGGCGGGCAAGAACGCCTTCTGGGCGCTGCAGGACATGAATTTCGTCGTGAACCGCGGGGAGACGCTGGGGATCGTGGGGGCGAACGGGGCGGGCAAGAGCACGTTGCTGTCGCTGCTGGCGGGGACGAAGGTGCCGACGACCGGGAGCATCCGGACCACGGGGACGATTTCCTCGCTGCTGGAACTGGGGGCGGGGTTCCATCCGGACCTGACGGGGCGGGAGAATGTTTTCCTGGCGGGGGCGATCATGGGGCTGTCGCGCCGCCAGATGAGGGAGCGGTTCGACGCGATCGTGGACTTCGCGGGCATGCGGGATTTCATTGACCAGCCGGTGAAACACTATTCGTCGGGGATGTACGTCCGGCTGGGTTTTTCGGTGGCGGTGGAGGTGGATCCCGACATCCTGCTGATTGACGAAGTGCTGGCGGTGGGGGACGAGAACTTCCAGAAGAAGTGCCTGCAGAAGATCGACGCCTTCCGGCGGGCGGGCAAGACGATGCTGATCATTTCGCACGATTTGTCCACCATCCAGTCCATCAGCGACCGGATTCTGTTCCTGGACCAGGGGCGGATCGAGGGGATCGGGGATCCGCGGGAAGTGATCGGGCGGTACCGGGCTCTGGCGCGTTCGCGGCAGACCGGCGGCTACGAGCGCGAATGGGGCACGGGGGAGGCGCGCATCGAGGGGGTGACGTTCGAGGATGAAAGCGGCCGGGAGACAGACCTGTTCGAGTCGGGCGGGACGGTGCGCTGCCGGATCCGCTACCGGGCGGAGCGCCGCATCGAGGAGCCGGTGTTCGGCTTTGGGCTGTCGGACGCCAATGCGCGGCTGATTTTCGGGAGCAACATGCAGATCGAGGGGTTCCGGCTGCCGGCCATCGAAGGGGAGGGCGAGGTGGTGCTGGATCTCGGCGGGCTGCCGGTGGCGGCCGGGCACTACCTGTTTTCGTTTTCGCTGCATTCGTCGGACCACCGGACCAACTACCACCGGCTGGACCACTGCTTCGCCATCACGGTGACGAGCGACAGCCGGTTTGAGGGGGTGTGCCGGATCCCCTGCGCGTGGTCGGCCCCCGGGCCGGCTTGACGGGGCGGGGCCGGGGGGGGTATGGTGGCGCGCTGTTTCATCCAGGTGGATGGCATCCATATATTGATTGAAGGGAAACCGCTTTTATGAAGGTCACCGTAGATACCACAGGCCCCTGCCGCAAGAAGCTCCAGGTGGAGTTCGATGCCGGGGAGATTCAGACGGAATACGACGAATCGCTGGCGGTCTATGCCAAGCACGGGCGCGTCAAGGGATTCCGTCCGGGCCGCGCGCCGCTGGAGATGATTCGCCGTCAGTATGACAAGCAGATTCTGGAAGGGCTGCGCGAGCATCTGCTGGCGAAAGGCTACCAGCAGGCCATGAAGGAGCACGGGTTCGAGCCGATCGCGGAAATGAACCTCGAGGAATCGGAGCTGAAGGCGGGGCAGCCTTTTTCGTATTCGGTGACGCTGGACGTGGCGCCCCAGTTCGATCTGCCGGCCTACAAGGGGCTGGAAGTGGACGCGCGCAAGGTGGAGATCGCGGACGAGGCGGTGACGGAAGCCGTGGACCGCTATCTGGAGGGCACGGGCAAGTACGAAGACGTGACCGAGCCGCGCCCGGTGCAGGCGAACGACATGGTGGCGGTGGACTACGACGCCACGGTGGACGGCCGGCCCATGGCGGAGGTGT
>JAHDSS010000117.1 GCA_018432565.1 Kiritimatiellia bacterium | reverse complement strand
TCCCATTGACCGTCAGCGGGTCAGCGATCGGCTTGGATTTGCACGGCCCGTTCACAATGTGCTTCATGCCAACCAGGCACGGGGCAAGATCGAGTCGGTCATCCTGTCCGCGCTCGGGCAGGTCATGCTGACGCTGTCGCGCCTGGCGCAGGATCTGATTCTGTTTTCGATGCCGGAGTTCGGCTATTTCCGTCTGCCGGCGGAATTCACCACCGGCAGCAGCATCATGCCGCAGAAGCGCAACCCGGACGTGCTGGAACTGCTGCGGGCCAAGGCCGCCAAGGTGCTGGCCCATGCGGGACTGGTGGCGGAAATCGTCCGCGCGGCGCCGTCGGGCTACAACCGCGACCTGCAGGAGGCCAAAGCGCCGTTCATGGAAGGCTTCGATCTGACGCTTTCCTCCCTGCGCATTCTCCAGCCGCTGCTGGCCGGCCTGCAGGTGGACGCCAAGGCCCTGCGGCGGGCGTTCGGCCCGGAGGTGTTTGCCACCGATCGCGCCCTCGAACTGGTCGCCGGCGGCCTGCCTTTCCGCGACGCCTATCATCAGGTCAAAGCCGGTCTCGGCGGCCTGGCCGGCCGGGATCCCGATGCCGCCGTGGCCGCCAAGACGCATCTGGGCGCCCCCGCCGGCCTGGACTTTCCGGCGTTCGGCGCGCGCGCCCGGCAGGCTGCCGCCTGGGCCGCCCGCGAACGCCGCCGACACGAAACCTGCCGCGCCCGCCTCCTCGGAGACAGGAAATGAGCTCTCCTCATTTGACAGCCGGGCAGAGTGGGGTACCTTCCGGAATGTCGGAGGGGTTGGATTCGGAAACAACGGCAGACATGACGACGACAACCTATTCCTTCGGCGATTACAGCGTCTCCCTGGCGCTGGATGCGGAAACTCCCCTGGGCCCTCTGGAAGACCTTCATATCTGCCATTTGGGCATGAAGTTCATTTCCCGCCGCGAGATTCCGCTGTTTTCCATCTACGAATTCGAGATGGCCATCCGTCCGGCCGCCTCCCGCGAGCCGCCCGTCCAGGTGAACTGCTGCGGCGTGGTGGTGGGGTGCGAGGCCGAAAACGGCGGATACCGCATCGTGATCCATTTCGCCGATCTGGCCAAGTCCGACGCCAGCTGCCTGGAGGCCGTCACCAAGGCCAACAAGATGCGCTGCGACTACTGCGCCAATCTCGACTAGCCCCATTTCCCCAAAGTATAGTTATTGCAATAACTATACATATTGCAATAACTATAGTTTTTCCGAGGGGGGGGGCGATGGATGGCGGATGGCGGACGGGACGGCGTTCCGACTCCCATGCTGCCCCTTCTCCGATCTGGAGGGTTTCCTGAAACCAGTTGCGGATTGCCCCGGCCTGGGCTATAAGCACCCGACAGTATGGATGGACGGAAAGGAGTCTCATGAAGAAAACAATTTTCCTGTTGTGCGGGCTGATGGCGGCGGTGCTGTCGTCGGTGGCGGCGGAAGGCCGCGTGTTCGCGCTGGCCACGGCCGGCGACCTGGAACCCGGCTTCACGGCGCGGGTGGTGGACTATTTGGAAGCCCAGACCGGCGCGGTGCTGCGTCCGACGGATCCCGTGGCGGCGGATGCCGCCGAAAGCCTCGAGGAAATCGGCCGGACCGCGGCGCGTGCCCTGAAGGAAGACGAAGTCGGCGTGCTGGTGCTGGGGCGTTTCGGCGATGGCCAGCCGCAGGGCGTCTGCCTGCCGCACGAACGCTTCGGCATTCTGAATCTGTCCCGCCTGGAAGCGGGCGCGGACGCGGACCGGCTGGTGCGCCGCACCGGGCAGGACGGCCTGCGCGTGCTGGCCATGCTGGTGGGCATGTCGGCCTGTCCGTTTCCGCTGTGCGTCCTGACGGGCTATGAACAGACCGAGGATCTC
>JAHDSS010000351.1 GCA_018432565.1 Kiritimatiellia bacterium | reverse complement strand
TACCGCGAAAGCTACAACCTCTTCGCCCTCTCCGGCATCCTCTTCAACCACGAGTCCCCCCGCCGCGGCAAGGAGTTCGTCACCCGCAAAATCACCGACGCCGTCGCCCGCATCAAGCTCGGCTCCCAGAAAGAGCTGCGCATGGGCAACCTCGACGCCAAGCGCGACTGGGGCTTCGCCGGCGACTATGTCCGCGCCATGTGGATGATGCTCCAGCAGGACGCCGCCGACGACTATGTCGTCGCCACCGGCGAAACCCACTCCGTCCGTGAATTCCTCCAGATCGCCTTCTCCCATGTCGGCCTCAACTTCGAGGACTACGTCGTCATCGACCCCGAATTCATCCGCCCCGCCGAGGTCGAACTCCTCCTCGGCAATCCCGCCAAGGCCAAAGAAAAACTCGGCTGGCAGCCCGAAGTCTCCTTCGAACAGCTCGTCACCCGCATGGTGGACGCCGACATGGACCGCCAGACGGGAAAGACCGTCACCGCCTGATGAGAGGTCAGAGGTCAGGGTTCAGAGATCAGAAACAATGCGAATGAAAGTCCCTATTCGTCCCCTGTCCCTTGTCCCCTGTCTCCTGTCCCCTGTCCCCTGTCCCCTGTCCCCTGACCCCTGTCCCCTGTCCCCTGTCCCCTGACCCCTTCCCCATGAAAACCCTCGTCACCGGTTGCTGCGGATTCGTCGGGCGCCATGCCATGGCCGCCCTGCGCCAGGCCGGACACGACGTCGTCGGCACCGATATCGGCAGCCTCTCCGGCACCGGGGCCGCCCACCTGCCGCTCGGCGTCCGCGATCCGGATTCCATCGCCCATGTGCTGGCCCAGGTCCGCCCCGACGCCATCCTGCACCTCGGCGGTCTCGCCTTTGTTCCCCTCGGCTGGACCCAGCCCCAGCGCGTCTTTCATGTCAACACCATCGGCACCCTCAACCTTCTCGATGCCGTCCGCCAGCACCTCCCCGCCGCCCGCGTTCTCGTCGTCACCTCCGCCGAAGTGTACGGCTCCCATCCCGCCCCCTCCCCCCTGACCGAAGACGCCCCCTACCGCCCCGACAACATCTACGGCGTCGCCAAGGCCGCCGCCGACCAGTCCGCCCTCCTCTACGCCGCGCATCATCAGCTTGATGTCATGGTCGCCCGCCCCTCCAACCATATCGGCCCCGGCCAGTCCCGCGACTTCGTCTCCTCCGCCTTCGCCTCCCAGCTCGCCGCCATCGCCCGCGGCGCCGATCCCGTCATGCGCGTCGGCAACCTCGACCAGCGCCGCGACTTCACCGATGTCCGTGATGTCGCCCGCGCCTATGCCCTCCTGCTTGCCAACGGAAAAACCGGCGCCGCCTACAACATCGCCTCCGGCAACATGACCCCCGTCCGCGACATCCTCGACACCCTCTGCGACATCGCCGGCGTGCGCCCCCGCATTGACGTGGATCCCGCCCTCTTCCGCCCCACCGACGAACGCCCTGCCTACGATACCTCCCGCATCCGCCGGGATGCCGCCTGGCAGCCCGAAATCCCCCTCTCCCAAACCCTCCGCGACATCTACGCCGATTTCCTGCACGCCCCCGCCGGAGAGTGACCCATGGCCAGCCGCTTCCGCTGGACCCCCCTCCTTCGCCTGCTCCTCGGCCTCGCCCTCGTCGCCCTGCTTGTCCGCTCTGTCGGCCCGGACAACCTCCGCTCCGCCCTCGCCCCGCTGAAAAGCCATCCCGGCTGGATCGCCGCCGCCCTCGCCCTGACCTTCGCCGCCCTCTTCGCCGGCGCCGTCCGCTGGCAGGCCATCCTCCATGCGCTGGGTCTGCCCACCCCGTTTTCCTCCACCTACCGCGGGTTCTTCATCGGCCAGTTCTTCAACGCCTTCCTCTTCGGCGCCTGCGGCGGCGACCTCGCCCGCGCCGTCGTGGCCGCCCGCGACCACCCCGGCAAACGCACCGAAGCCGTCACCTCCGTCTTCCTCGACCGCGCCATCGGCCTCGTGGTCACCCTCCTCGCCGGCTGCGCC
>JAHDSS010000209.1 GCA_018432565.1 Kiritimatiellia bacterium | reverse complement strand
TTCCTGGTCCGCCGCCTGCGCCTGCCCGCGTTTCTCGCCGTCGCCTGCGTCGTCCTCCTCCTGCTGCTCGCCTCCTGGGGCGCCGGCATCGTCATCCAGCAGCGCCTCCTCGCCTTCGCCAAGGCCTTCCCCGAATACCAGGTCCGCCTCGTCGAAATCCTCGATCACTACAGCCGCCTCTACGACCTGCCCGCCTTCGCCATCCACGAACCCAACTGGCCCGCCCAGCTCGGCCCCCTCGTCCTGCAAACCTCCAAGTTCTTCATTTCCTTCATTTCCAACGCCGTCCTCGTGGTGATTTTTCTCGTCTTCATGCTGCTGGCCAAACCCTACGCCGGCGACAAGCTGCGCGCCGCCCTCCCCGAACGCGCCGACGACATCCTGCTCGTCACCACCACCATCTCCCGCCAGATCAGCGCCTATCTCGGCGCCCTCTTCGTCATCTCCCTCGTCACCGGCCTGCTCGTCTGGGGAATCCTCGTCTGGATGGGCGTCGAATTCGCCTTCACCTGGGGACTGCTCGCCTTCGTCCTCAACTTCATTCCCACCCTCGGCTCCATCATCGCCAGCATTCCCCCCGTCCTCATGGCCCTCGTCCAGCACGCCCCCGATATCTGGCCCGCCGCCGCCGTCGCCCTTGTCCTCGCCGCCATCCAAATGATCCTCGGCAATTTCATCGCCCCGAAAATCTACGGCGACCGCCTCAACCTCTCCCCCGTGGTCATTCTGCTGTTCCTGCTCTTCTGGGGCTGGCTCTGGGGCATCACCGGCGCCCTGCTCGCCGTCCCCATCGCCGCCGCCATCCAGATCGCCCTCGCCCACATCCCCTCCCTCGCCCCCCTCGCCATCCTCATGGGCTCCGGCAAACGCTACACCCGCAAGCCAACCCCGGCGGCGGAACCGTGAAACGCCGTTTCCCGCTTCTGCTGCTGTTCTTCCCGTCCTCGCCCTCCCCGGCTCCTTTTCCTGCCGCTACGACTGGACCTTTTGAGTTCCGTAATGTCGGGGCCCGTACAATCCGTAGCTTCCCTTGATAATTGAATATTGCTCTGTTGAATATTGAATATTCTGCCCCCTGTCCCCTGTCTCCTGTCCCCTGCCCCCTGCCCCCTGCCCTCTGTCCCCTGTCTCCTGTCCCCTGCCCCCTGTCCCCTGTCCCCTGGCCCCTGGCCTCTGTCCCCTGTCCCCTGGCCTCTGTCCCCTGTCTCCTGCCCCCTGTCTCCTGCCCCCTGTCTCCTCTCCCCTGTCTCCTGCCCCCTGTCCCCTGTCTCCTG
>JAHDSS010000098.1 GCA_018432565.1 Kiritimatiellia bacterium | reverse complement strand
CTAGAGATTCGGCGAATTACAAGCCAAATGGATCAGGCGTTTAGGCAGCAGCGAGAACAGCTTCATGGGCGGAGGCTCCTTGTAGGGTTTGACGTGGAATGGAGTTGATGAAGTTCTGAAGGGCCTGGATGGCATGAGCCGAGACGCGGCGGAAGTCGGTGCCCTTGGGATACCATCGGCGGACATGGCGGTTGGCGTTTTCGACGGAGCCCTTTTCCCAAGCGGCATAGGCATGGGTGTAATAGATCTTCAGGAGGGCATTGATTTTGGAAAAGAGGGTCTCGATCCTGCGGGCGTCGAGGAACTCGCAGCCGTTGTCGGTGGTGATGGAAAGGACCTTCTTCAACTGCCCGCTGCGGATCAGGCAGCGCAAGGCCCGCAAGACTTCGATCTGATTGATTCGGCGTATTTTGGCGATGAGATAGAAGCGGGTCTGGCGTTCGATAAGGACAAGCAGGCCGCCTTTGCCATGGACGCCGGAGACGATGGTATCCATCTCCCAATGGCCAAACTCGGCGCGGGTGGAAAGGTCGGGGCGGTCTTCGATGGATAGGTTGTCCGGTTTTGGAAGAGCTCGCCGGACGGGCCCGCGCCGTTTGGCCCGCCGCTTGGGATGGTAGGGTGTTTCGCCGTGAAGGATCCCGATGTCGCCTTGGTCGATATGGGCATAGATGGTGCTGACGGCGGGAACGAAGGGCAGTCCTTCGGCGAGCAGTTCCTTTCGTGCATGGGCCGGAGATTTGCGTTCGTCTTTGACTTTAGTGGCCAGGAGACTAGCCACGATGTTGGTGAACCGCATGCCCCGGCCCTTATTTTGAGCTCCGGCGTGGATGTTGTCCTGGGCGATATGCTCCGAGTACTCCCAGTATTCCTTGCCCTTGTGAAGAACCGGTTGGTGGACACGGCCGCGCTGTATTTCCCGATGCAGGGTGGAGTACGGCAGGCCGATCTGGTCGGCCATTTTCCGCAGGGATAGACGCTGGTACGCAGGGAGTTGAAGGTTGTGATTGTAGGCCATGGCGATTTGCTCGCGGTCTTTGAAGGTTAGATGCTGGCCGGGGACATGGTGGAGGGTATATGCTCTGGTCAATGGGAGTTCTTTCCTTTTGTCGGTTGGTTTTGTGGTCACTCGACATGTACGGATTGAACTCCCTTTTTTCGCGCCGAAATTTCGCCGCCCCCCTCCCCCCGGGGGGAGGGGGGCGCCCCGGCCCTTCGGCCGGGGCTTGGACACCGCCCTGCGCTTCTGCTCAGGCAAAGGCCAGGCTGATCCATCTCTTTGTGGAATTTCCCGACGATGCATCTTCGGGGCTAAAGGATTGAT
>JAHDSS010000325.1 GCA_018432565.1 Kiritimatiellia bacterium | reverse complement strand
CCGCCCCCGACGCCTCGCGCCGCCTCGGCGTGGTCGCCAGCCGGCGCGTCGGCAACGCCGTCGATCGCGCCCGCGCCAAGCGCCGCCTGCGCGAAGCCTTCCGCCGCCACCGCGACGCCTTCACGGCCCCCGGCACCGATGATATCGTCCTCGTCGCCCGCCGCGCCATCCTCGCCGCCCCCTGGCCGGCCGTCGTCGCCGACCTGCTCAAGCTGGCCCGGCAGGCCGGGCTGGCCTCTTCCCCCGGCGAATCATGAGCCCCCTCGCCCACCTGCTCCGCTTTCTGATCCGCCTCTACCAGCACACCCTCGGCCTGCTGCTGGGTCGCTGCTGCCGGTTTGAACCCTCCTGCTCGAATTATATGCTGGAAGCCATCCGCCTCCATGGAGTAGGGTACGGCGTTTGGCTCGGCCTCCGGCGCATCGCCCGGTGCCATCCCTGGAACCCCGGCGGGTTCGATCCTGTCCCTCCCCGCCGGACAAAACCCCTTGCGAAAGATTGAAACGATGAAAAGAAAAGATTGGATCCCGGTCGCCATCCTGTTTGTCCTGCTGCTGGCCTATCCCACGATTGACCGCAAGGTCGTCACCAAATTCTTCCCGCCCAAAACCCCGCCCCCGGCCGCCGTCGAAGAACCCTCCACCCCCGCCGATGCGTCCGCCCCTGCGGAACTGGCCGCCCCTGCGGAGCTGGCCCCTGAAGCCCCCCCCGCCCAGGCACAGACCGAAACGCCCGCCGACTCCGGTTCCGAACCGGCCCCCGAACCGGCCCCCGACCGCCAAAAAGCCCCGGAACAGCTCCATGTCCTCGCCAACAGCCGCCTTGAACTCACCCTCTCCTCCCACGGCGCCGGCGTGGTCCGCGCCGCCCTGATCGACCGCCTCCACGATTCCCTGCGCTTCCCCGCCGAGGCCGGCTCCGACACCCCCGTCACCTTCGATTTCTCCGACCGCCCCGCCGCCGCCCCCGTCGGCTATCCCGGCCTGCGCGACCGCGACGACTTCGAGGTGGCCGACGCTTCCGCGGAATCCGTCACCTACCGCAAAACGCTCCCCGGCGGGCTCGTCCTTTCCCGCACCCTGACCCTTGGCGAAGGCTATCAGATCCGCATCCGCGAAACCGTCCAGAATACCTCCCCCGCCCCCATCGCCCTCCGCCGGTACGGCCTCCAGGCCGGCTTCATGGAGAACCTCGTCGGCGAAGCCGAAGACCGCACCCCCCTGCTCGGGCTCGATACCCTCACCGGCAGCCAGTCCGTCAAATACTGGGCCGGCAAATTCAACGATTGGTTCCCCGCCAAGGACCGATCCGTCCAGGCGCAATCCATCCCGGGCCCCGACCAGGATCCCATCCCGGTGGACTGGGTCGCCGTCAAAAACAAGTACTTCACCCAGATCCTCACGCCCGAAAACGGCGCGGACCGCTGCACCGCCCTCGCCGCCCGCGGCGCCCCCGTCCAGTCCAGCTTCCTGTTCCTGT
>JAHDSS010000450.1 GCA_018432565.1 Kiritimatiellia bacterium | reverse complement strand
GGCGGCGCTGCGCTACTACTGCGGGGCGGACCACGAGAATTCGCATGACGCGCTGGGCGACGTGCTGGCGACGATCCGGGTGCTGGGCGGGCAGTTCGAGCGTTATCCGGAGCTGCCGGCGGAAATGGACGCGCTGAATGACTACTGCGATCCGCGCGATCCATCCTGGGCGGACCGGACGGGCCGGCTGAAGTGGGCGAAGGGCGAAGTGGTATTCAACTTCGGCAAGTTCCAGGGGCAGTCGCTGCGCGACACGGTGGTGAACGACCCCAATTTCATCACGTGGCTGCTGCGGTCGGATTTTCCGAACGACACCAAGCAGATCGTCCGCGACGCGGTGAACGGGGTGTTTCCGGAGCCGCCGGCGGGGTGATCCGCGCCGGGATTTTCCACGGCGTGGAAAATCCGGAAAAAGGACCGGTTAAGATTTGTTGTAGCCGCGCCCGTTGGGCGCGGAGCTGTTAATTCAATGGCCGGCCCCATCGGGACCGGCTACAGAAAATCGAAATCCGCTCCAGGCTTCGGCGTTGCGCGCCTTCGCTCGACAGGCCGGCCAGGTTGACACCCGGCAAGGCCGAACAGGCTAATCGTCGAGGACGCGTTCGACGGTGAGGTCGGGGGAGAGGCGTTCGCGCATTTCGGCTTCGATGCCGTTTTTGAGGGTCATCATGGCGTGGGGGCAGGCATGGCAGGCGCCGTGCAGGCGCAGATAGACGGTGTTGCCGTCCATGGACACAAACTCCACGTCGCCGCCGTGACCCTGGATGAGGGGGCGGACTTCCTCGATATAGGCTTCGACTTTTTCTTGCACGGGCGGTCTCCTTTGAAATCCAATGTGGCGGGAACGTAGCGCAGAGGGTCGGGGAATGCAAGGGACGGGGACAAAAAAAACGACGGCGAACCGAGTGGGTGTCACCGTCGTTCATTTACCGGACCGCATTGCACGGGCCGGCATCAGGGAAGAATTACTTCTTCGCCTTCTTCGCGACCTTCTTCTTGGCCGGAGCCTTCTTGGCGACCTTCTTCGCCGCCTTCTTCGCAGGAGCCTTCTTGGCTACCTTCTTCGCCGCCTTCTTGGCCGGAGCCTTCTTGGCGACCTTCTTCGCTGCTTTCTTTACTGCCATGGTGTATTTCCCCCCCTTCCGTCCTGACGCTCAAAGGCGGTCAGGTTATTTAGAGTGTTCATGAAACATTGTCCTGTGGTTTCGGTTCGCTTACATCGCTCAACGCGGGGAACAGGCGGCCGTGAATCGGCGCGGGAGGTCTTCGGATTCGTTCCTCGTTTTCACACTCTCATCTCGTTGATTCAGACACTAATGCGAAGTTATTAACAACGTCAATCCCTTTCCGGATTTTTTTTCACTTTTTTTTCGCGGCGATTTTTCCGAGCCACGCGATCAAGCGGGCGGCGCAGACGGATTTTCTGGCGAGAGGGATGCGCCGTTGGGATCCGTCGGCGAAGAAAACGGCGAGTTCGTTGCGGTCGGAGTCGAATCCGCGGTCGGTCCGGGAGACGTCGTTGGCGGCGATGGCATCGAGATTTTTTTCGCGGAGCTTGCGTTTGGCTTCGCGGGCGAGGG
>JAHDSS010000335.1 GCA_018432565.1 Kiritimatiellia bacterium | reverse complement strand
CGGATGACCTGGGTGTCGCCGGGTTCCATCCGGCGGATGTGCAGGGTGTTGCGGTTGATGCGGCCGTCGCGTTCATAGGTCATCCGGGAGGTGACGCGGCGGACGAGTTCGATGCCGAGACCGCCGATGCGCGAGGAGCGGACGATGCGTTCGACATCGGGGGGGGGGTAGCGGGTGGGATCGAAGGGGTGGCCGTCGTCCTCGAAGACGATTTTCAGGTGATCGGGATGGACGGAGATGGTGAAGCGGATGAGGTGTTCGGCGTCGTCATCGTAGCCGTACTTGATCATGTTGGTGGCCAGTTCCTCGATGGCGAGGCCGACGGAATACTTGACCCGGGAGGGCAGGGGCTGGCCGGCCAGCCAGTCGAAGACTTCCCTGGCCGCGTCGGCCATGGCGGGGAGCCGGTTGGCGATTTGCCAGGATTTTTCGGCGATCTGTTCCATGGGTGGCGCCTCCGCATGCGCCCATTGACTGTATAATATGAGATATCCTACATTGGTAAACCCAAAAAGGAAAGCAATTCCGGGCGGCTCCGGAAGGGAAGGGATGGAGAGGTCCGGCATGATCAAGGTGTGCGAACTGTCGAAAAACAGCGTGGTGGAAATCAACGGGGATCCGCATGTGGTGGAGCAGCTGCGGACGCAGTCGCCGTCGGCGCGGGGGGCTTCGACGCTGTACAAGGTGCGGTTTCGCAACGTGCGGACGCGGGCGAAGCTGGACCAGACGTTCAAGGGGGACGATGTGCTGAAGGAGTCGGACTTCGAGACGCGGATGGTGTCGTACAGCTACCGGGAGGGGGACCGGTTCACGTTCATGGACCTGGAGGACTACACGCCGTACGAGCTGATGGAGGACGAGATCGAGGCGGTGGTGCCCTATCTGGTGGACGGGATGGAGGGGATCAAGGCGCTGCTGCAGGACGGCAAGGTGCTGAGCATCCAGCTGCCGGATGCGGTGGAACTGCAGATTGCGGAATGCGCGCCGTCGATGCGGGGCGCGAGCGTGACGGCGCGGACGAAGGCGGCGACGCTGGAGACGGGGCTGGTGATCCAGGTGCCTGAGTACATGGAACCGGGCGAGCGGGTGCGGGTGGATACCCGCACGGGGGATTTCATCCAGCGGGTGCAGTAGGGGGGGGGCAGAGAGCAGGGGTCAGGAGACAGGGGGCAAGGGGGGACAGGGGACAGGAGCGGCGAGGTGGAGTCAAGGAGGGCGCAGTCTCGCTTATAATTATAACCGAGACAAATAGTCTGGGTGGGCAGAGGACAGGGGGGGCAAAGCAGGAAAACAGGAAACTCAGGAAAGCAGGAAAAGGGGGCAGGGGACAGGAGACAGGGGACAGAGGGCGGGGTTCAGGGGTCAGAGGCCAGAAGAAAGGGGGGACAGCGGAACTGATTCACCCACGGGACAAGGCCGTGGGGGTCTGGAAGGCCAAGGCAAGGCCGCGGGGGTCTGAACAGCCCAGGGGCGCGGGGGGGGGGGTGCTTTTGCTTTCCGGGGGGTGCGGGGGCATGATAGGGTGCCGGGACTGAATTGAGGGAGAACGTGAAGTTTACGGAAATGGACTGGACGACGTGGGAGCCGCGGGAGACGGCGACGCTGATGTTTGTGCGGATGGACGGCATGGTGCTGCTGATCCGGAAGCTGATGGGGATGGGCGCGGGCCTGATCAATGCCCCCGGGGGGCGGGTGGATCCCGGCGAGACGCCGGAGCAGGGGGCGGTGCGGGAGGCGCAGGAAGAACTGCACGTGACGCCGATCGGGGTGCAGAAAGCCGGGGAACTGGCGTTTCAGTTTATCGATGGCTATTCGCTGCGGTGCCACGTCTATACGGCGTCGTCCTACGAGGGGGTGCCGACGGAGACGCGCGAGGCGATACCGCTGTGGGTGGACGAGCGGGAGATGCCCTACAGCCAGATGTGGGCGGACGACCGCCTGTGGTATCCGCTGGTTTTGGAGGGTCGCCGGTTTTCGGGACGGTTTCTGTTTGACGGCGAAATCATGCTGGGCAGCGAACTGGACGTGGAGCCGCCTTCCGCGGAGAGGGCGGGCTGACGGGAGCGGCAGGGGAAGGAGGCGCGCATGGACTGGGCGACATGGAACTGGGTGGATTGGCTGTTCGTGGCGATGCTGCTGTACGGCGGGGCGATGGGGGCGGTGCGGGGGCTGTCGCACGAGCTGGCGATGCTGATCGGGATGGCGGTGGCGGCGGTGGCGACATGGCTGTTCTACGAGCCGGTGTCAGCGTGGCTCTGCGCGCGCTGGGACTGGAACCCGGAGATCACGCGGCTGGTGGCGGTGGCGGCGCTGGTGACGGCGACGCTGGCGGGGATGCACGCGCTGCGCAAGGGGCTGGGGGCGCTGATGACGTTTTCGTTCAAGGGCCCGGTGGAGCGGGTGGGGGGGCTGCTGGCGGGCGTGGTGCGGCGGGGCGCGGTGTTTCTGCTGGCGCTGCTGCTGGCGAGTTTCGTGCCATGGAGCGCGCTGCAGCGGGCCGTGATGTTCCAGTCGCGGGTCGGGTCGGCGGTGCTGCCGCACCTGGTGGAGGGATACAACGCGGTGGCGCAGCGGATCGCGGTGATCCAGGCGGAGGTGCCGGTCGGGGTGGAGCTGCCGCATGCGGTGATGCCGCCGGAAGTGCCGCCGGAAGCCTACGGGGAGTAGGGGCCGCATGGCGGGGATGGTTTCCAAGGAGGTGATCGACCGGATCCGCGGGTCGCTGGACATCGTGGATGTCATCGGGTCGTACATCCAGGTGAAGCGGGCGGGGGCGTCGGCGAAGGCGCTGTGTCCGTTCCACAAGGAAAAGACGCCGTCGTTCCACATCAATCCGGCGCGCCAGGCGTTCCATTGTTTCGGCTGCGGGGCGGGCGGGGACGTGTTCAAGTTCGTGATGCTGTACGAGAACGTGGATTTTCCGACGGCGCTGCGGCTGCTGGCGTCGCGGGCGGGGGTGGCGCTGGAGTTTGATGAGAGCAGGAGCGGGGCCCGGCGGGAGGGTCCGGCCAAGGACGAGATATTCAAGGCCAACGCAGACGCCTCCCGGCGTTACCAGAAAGAGCTGCTGCAGAGTGCGGAGGCGGAGGCGGCGCGGGCCTACCTGAAGGGGCGCGCGCTGGAGCTCGAGGCCTGGAAGGAATGGGGCCTGGGGTATGCGCCGGACGGCTGGGGGTTTCTCTCGGACCAGGCGGGGGGGCGGGGCAGCGCGCGCATGAAGGCGCTGGAGGCGGCGGGGCTGCTGTCCACCAGCGAAAAGGGCAGCGTGTACGACCGGTTTCGGGGCCGGGT
This sequence comes from Kiritimatiellia bacterium, assembly GCA_018432565.1. GTDB lineage: Bacteria > Verrucomicrobiota > Kiritimatiellia > CAIQIC01 > Lenti-01 > JAAZFE01. The sequence continues at coordinate 42 of JAHDSS010000335.1, read as the reverse complement.
CATGTTCACGATCCGCGATGAGCTGGGGCGGGCGGTGGGGTT
>JAHDSS010000486.1 GCA_018432565.1 Kiritimatiellia bacterium | reverse complement strand
TGATGGCAATGAGGACGAGGAAGAGGCAGCCGAGGAGGATGCCGCCGGTGGTGGGGCCGATGATGCCCAGGGCCATGACGGTGGTGGCGGCGGCGATGACGCAGGCGTCGCCGCAGTAGAGGACCATGGCGACGGGGTAGCGGTTGCCGCGGAAGAAGCGGTCGGAGGCCCAGCCGGAGAGGACGGAGCCGCAGACGGCGACGATGGGGACGAGCACGAGGGTGAAGCTGGCGATGAGCGGGAGGTTGGTCTTCATGTTGAAGCCGAGGACATCCTCGAAGTAGAGCGGGGAGAGCTGGTCGGCGGCGTGGCGGACGGCGCCGGTGCAGCCGTAGGCGACGGCGTAGAACCAGACGAGGGGGTTGGAGAAGACGAACTTGAAGGATTCGAGCACGGGGACGGTGGTGCCGGCGGAGTTGTCGACGTCGTCCTGGATGGTGGAGGGGAAGCCGGCGTCGTCGGGGGATTCGGCGGAGACGAAGTAGAACCAGACGGCGACGAGGCCGAGGAAGATGGGGGGGATGCTGAAGAGCATGCGCCACTCGCCGGGGCCGACGGCGAAGGCCAGGAAGCTGAAGCCCGCGAGGATCCAGGGGGCGAGCATGGAGATCATGGCCTGGCCGGACTGGATCATGAAGCCGAAGATGCCGGAGAAGAGGCCGCGTTCCTCCTTGTTGAACCAGGCGGCGTTGATCTTGACCATGCCGGGGGTGCCGGCGGCCTGGATGTAGCCGTTGACCATCCACATGGCGGCGAAGGCGGCGAAGGTGGAGGTCCAGGGGGAAAAGCCGATGAGGACGTTGACGAGGATGGAGCCGATGGCGCCGCTGAGCATGGAGGCGCGGCCGCCGATGCGGTCGCAGAAGAGGCCGTTGAGGAGCTGGCCGGTGCCGTAGGCGACGGAGAACCAGGCGGCGAGGTTGGCGATGTCGCCGGTGGACCAGCCGAATTCGGCGCGCATGCCGGCGCCGGCGAAGCGGAAGTTGTAGCGGCACATGTAGAACATGGCGTACATGAGGCCGACGGTGAACCAGTTGAGGCCCCGGCGGGTCTTGAACCCCAGGGGGTGCTGATGCTGCTCTTCCCACTCGTGTTTGGCGGCTTCGGCTAGGCTCATGGCGTGATTCCTCTGTATTGGACGGGTGGAGCGTCGCGGACTTCGTCGGCCGCGTCGGATGAACGGGCGGCGGGCACGGGGGATTCGATCCAGACCCGGCGCTGTTTGAAATCGAGGGTGACGGCGGCGCGGGCCAGCAGGCCGAGGCCGAGGCGGGCGGGGAAGGCCGCGGGCAGTCCGTGGTCATCGTGGAGTGTCGGGCGGACGTCGTCCAGGAGCCAGTCGCCGATCGCCAGCGTGGCGCCGGGCGGGACGTCGGCGGGCAGGGACAGATTGAATTCGCCGCCGGTATCGAGCACGAGAAGGAGGGGGGCGCCGTCGAGGGTCGCGTCCACGGCGGGGCGTCCGCGCCAGAATTTCAGGGGCAGGCCGGCGAGCAGGGCGCCGGGATCATCCGGCTGATAGGCGGCATCGGTCGAAAACCGGACGGTGCGGCCGGGGAAATCGAAGCGGACATAGGAAAAGGCCTGCATGGGGCCGGCGCCGAAAATCACGTGGGTGCGGCGTCCGAGCGATTCGCGGTCCCGGGCGGTCCTGGGGCTGCGGCCGGGGAGTTCGGCGGCGCGGGCGAGGGGGCCGAAGCCGCCGCGGGCGGGCGGCACGTGAAAGACCGGCGACTCGATGTGGAGGGAGTCGAAGACCAGCTTGTTGGCCACGCCGGCATAGCCGGGGATGGCGGACAGGACATGATCGGGGTATTCGCCGATGGGCGGGGCGAAGGCGCGGTAGTCCATGGCTTCCACCGACGGCAGCAGCAGCCAGTTCTGCCGCGACGAGGTGTCGAGCAGGACGTGGCAGTCCACGAACCGCCCGGTGCGTCCGCGGATGACCGGAACGGACAGGGAGGGCGGGGAGATGAAGTCCATTCGGGCGGCGCGGTGGGGGTGGACGCGGTTGGCGAACTCGTAGCGGGCGCCGGCGGGGTCGCGGTAGAGGGTGATGCCGTAGGTTCGCGCGTCGCGGCCGGAGGCCAGGAACTGATCCAGTTCGTCCTGGTCGAGGGGGGCGGGATCCAGGGGAAAGGTGGCGCAGCCGGCGGCCAGCGCCAGCGCGGACGCCCAGAAGACCCGGATGGAAGAATGATTCGCCATGGGTTGGAAGGGCCATCTATCGCAAAATCCCGCGG
>JAHDSS010000090.1 GCA_018432565.1 Kiritimatiellia bacterium | reverse complement strand
GTCCCGGGACGTCCAGTCAAAGACCCGCGCATAGTAAGACGTGGCCGAGTGCAATTCGTTCGAGACAAACGTCTCCGAAAACAATCCGGAATTCGGAATCGCCACGTCGTGACCGAGGTAGGAAACCCGCATCAGGGGATTGAGGGAATCCAGCCGGGCTTCCTCATTGGTGGGCGACAGAATTCCGCCGCCGAAGGTCGCCCGGATTTCCACCCGGGAGGAACTCTCCGGGGAGCCATTGATCCCCTTGAACGGCCGGCCCAACGGATCGGTCACCGGAATGACATTCCCCACCACCAGCGCCGGCTCCTGGGCCTGCCCAACGATTGACGCCAAAACCACCAGGCCGGCCAGCCCCCGGCTCAGACGCCGACAGCGCATCTTCCGCACAGCCTGGCTGTTGTCGAGTGTCCGCTTCATCGTGCTTCTCCTATGTCGTCCCCCTCATTCCCGTGGGGATTGCAACGCTCCACCTTCCACGCGAAAAAAAACGGACTCAAAGCCGATCCGCCCCCCCCCCTTTTTTCAAGCGATTCCTACGCCTTCGGGCTCCCGCCAGCAGTCCGATGCCGCCCAAGGCCATCAACGCCATCACCCCCGGCTCCGGGATCACTTCAAAGTAGTTTTGATTCGTCGCAGCCACATTATCCACAATCCCCACCGGCCACGTGCCGATCAGATTGGTCCCGTAGACCACATCGCTCAGCCCCCAGTAACTGGCATCCGGAATGCCATCGGAAAACTGGGTCGTCTCGAACACACGAAGATAGAGCGCATCATACGGCCCCACGATGGTAAATTCCACGTACACGTTCCACCAAACATTTCCGTTTTCATCCAGGTATTCCGCTTCTTGCACCGATGTGGAATAAGCAATAACGTGTCCCTCCGGCGCCGATTGGGGATCGTAAACGGTTGTGTCGCTCAATCCATCAGGATTGCTCGGATTGTTTCCCATGATATCGAAATTATCATCGGCATCCGTCCCCGGCGGCGAAACGGTGGGCGAATCAAACATGACCACCTGGATGATGGACCCCACCTTCAGATGGTACGGATCCAGACTGTTCCCCTCTTCATTCTGATTGTATCCCCAGCCCAGATTGATCGTCACCAGCAGCGCCTGGGCCGGCGAAGCCAGCAGACCGAGCAACAAAACGGCCAGTAGTCCGGCCCATCGGCCGGCGCCCGCCCCGCGCACCATCGAAATGGAACGGACTGTCTTCATTTGCCTCGTCAACGCCATGTCCTCACGACTTTCAATCAACTATAACCTTACGCCGCGCGGGTTGCGTTGCAAGGCAAAAATCCGGATTCCTTTCGATGAGTGGCCAACCGGTCACCCTGGCCCCCCCCCCGTCCGGATCGAATTTTATATTTTAGGTTTTGTGCGCCCGGCTTTTCCCTCCCCCGCACCACGCGGCTCCCGTCACGGGCCGGCTGTTCCCGATCCACGCGGGACAGAGCCCCGCGCCACCAAATCCACGCGGTTGTTCCGTAGCACGCGGCTCTGTCGCGTGCAGGCTGTTCCCGATCCGCGCGGGCCGGGGGCGACGCCCCCGGCTTCCGAACCAACAGCCGCCGCGCCCAGCGGGCGCAGCTACAATCAAACCAGGCGGTCGGCTGTTCTGTAGCCGGGGGCGCCGACCCCGGCTTCCGAGCCGACAGCCGCCGCGCCCACCGTGCCCGGCTACAACCAAACCGCAGCCGCTGTAGCCGGGGGCGCCGACCTCGTTGTTCTACACATTTACCGAACGGGTAGGCGAGTAGTTGGTTTGCCTCCTATTTTTTGACTGCCGATTGCTTTGGGGTAGAAGCCGGCCGGGACCGTTGGCGGCGGGTACGTTGGATAATCTGATCGGCATACTGATGAGCCAACTGCATGAATAGTTGATAGCCATCTATCGCGTCCTGGAGCGGGACGACCTGGTCTGCTGGAACGTACCGCACGATGTTGCGGCCATCCTGCCACCTCTGGTGGTTGTAGTGCGCTCGGCCTTTCATGCGACAAATCTTTCCTCGTTCCATTCGTTGAATGAGGCTCATTCGCTTGAGCAAGGGATGAATACTCTGGGCTGCTTTTTTCATGGCCCTGAAGATATAGTATACTATATCATTCGTCAAGTTTGTGAACCGGCATCCGGAGGAGATATTCAATGGCCAATACATGGGTGATGGAAGAGACACGGGCGGTGGATTTGAAAGACGTACGGACCAATGCGCGCTTGCGTGAGGTGCTTACTCAGCTTGGGCAGCGGCCCACCGCGAGTATTCCGGCCGCTTGCGGAGGACATGCGGACATGACGGCTGCTTATCGCCTGTTCGATAATCCGAAGGTGACCTTCGAGCGGATCCTGGGTCCGCATGCGCAGAGTACGCGCGAGCGCATGGCGGCACAGCCAACGGTGTTGCTGGTCCAGGATACCACGGAAATCGATTTAACCCGCCCGACGCGGCAAGTTCAGGGAGCCGGTCCCTTGGGTGAAGATACGCGCCAGGGGCTCTTCTTACATCCGCTGCATGCCTTTACCCCGAACGGCACCCCGTTGGGCACCTTGCAAGCCATCCCGTGGGTTCGAGCGCCGGGGCCCAGTAGTGCGCGGCTGACGCGTGCGCAGCGAGCCGCAATCCCGATTGAGGAAAAAGAAAGCCACCGATGGCTGCAAACGCTGCGGGCCGCACAGCAGGAAGCGAAGTACTGTCCCCAGACCCGACTGATCAGCGTATGCGACAGCGAGTCAGACATCTATGAAGTATTGGCCGAACCGCCACGAATTGATTGGATCGTGCGTGCCTGCCAAGACCGGGCCTTGGCGCTGGAAGCGCCCCCCGCGGCCACTCCCCACTTTCGTGAGCACCTGCTGGCCCAACCCCTTTTGTATACCCAAACGATCAACGTCCGCGCGCACAAGCCGAAAATCGCCTGCGACCATCGCTCTCGACGTCAGCCTCGTCAATCCCGCCAAGCCCACGTCGAAGTCCGTTCCGGGAACCTCACCTTACGCCCTCCATGGCGCGCGGATCGCAAACTTCCTCCCATCACGATCAACGCCGTCTTGGTGAGAGAGGCGAATGCACCTGAAGGCGACGAACCGATTGAGTGGCTGCTGTTGACCAGCCTGCCGGTGACAGATGCCGCCCAGGCCCGAGACGTGGTCCAGTTCTACTGCGTAAGATGGATGATCGAGATATTCTTTCGCGTGCTCAAATCCGGTTGCCGGATCGAGCAGCGCCGGTTTGAACATCTCGACCGTCTCCTGGCTTGCCTGGCCGTTTATCTCATCATTGCCTGGCGCACGCTGTATGTCTGTCGATTATCACGGGCAAGACCCGATATCGACTGCCAAGCCATCTTCGAGCCCGAGGAGTGGAAGGCGGTTTGGAAGATCGTGCGACAGTCCGATCCTCCAGATCAGCCTCCTCCCCTCGGCGAACTGACCCGCATGGTGGCGCAACTGGGAGGCTATGTGGCACGCAAAAACAGCCCGCCTGGTCCCCAGACCATTTGGATCGGCTTGCAACGAACCTACGACTTCGCACTGTGCTGGAGGTCTTTTGGCCCCGAAGCCACTCATGGCTCATAGATGTGTAGAACAACGAGGGCGCCGACCCCGGCTCCAAAAAGCCGGAGGCTGTTCGCCCCTGAAGCCCGCCCCCCGCCCGTTCCGGTCATGTCGAGCGAAGTCGAGACATCTCGGTCCCATCCCCACGGCCCGCCTGCGGGACCAAGCCGAGATCCCTCGACTCCGCTCGGGATGACAGCCGTACGGCCTATGGCTTGCGTGGCACGCGGCTCTGTCGCGGGCGGCGGTTCCCAATCTGCGCGGGACACAGCCCCGCGCTACGCCGATCCACGCGGCTGTTCCGGCCGCCCGTCCCCTCTGTAGCTGCGCTCGCTGCGGGCGCAGCTACAATCAAACCAGGCGGTCGGCTGTTCTGTAGCCGGGGGCGCCGACCCCGGCTCCAGAAAGCCGAAGGCTGTTCGCCCTTGGAGCCCCGACGACCTCGTCGGGCAGCTTCCCGCCTTTGCGGTAAGGTCCAGCCCGCCCGTTCCGGTCATGTCGAGCGAAGTCGAGACATCTCGGCCCCATCCCAACGGCCCGCCTGCGGGACCAAGCCGAGATCCCTCGACTCCGCTCGGGATGACAGCCGTACAGCCTATTGCTTGCGTGGCACGCG
>JAHDSS010000208.1 GCA_018432565.1 Kiritimatiellia bacterium | reverse complement strand
GAACGCAAAGCCGTCGCGGGCGCGGAGGCGGGCGAGCCGGGCCTCCTTGAGCGTCACGTCGTAGTAGTCGTTGAGGTTGTCGAAACCCGTGACGGTGTCGCCGCGGTCGAGCAGCGCCCGGGCGACGTGATAGCCGATGAAGCCGGCGGCGCCGGTGACGAGGAGGTTCATGTCAGATCAGCTCCGGTTGTTCGCCGCCCGGGGCCAGGCCCAGCAGGCGGAAGGCGGCGGCGGTGGCGGTGCGGCCCTGCGGCGTGCGCGCCAGCAGGCCCTGCTGGATCAGAAACGGTTCGTACACTTCTTCGAGCGTGCCGGGCTCCTCGCCCACCGATACCGCAATGGTGGTGAGGCCGACCGGCCCGCCGCCGTACGTTTCCACAATGGTGCGCAGGATGCGCTTGTCCATCTCGTCGAGGCCGTGGCCGTCCACGTCGAGCATCGCCAGCGCCCGGTCGGCCACGTCGCGGTCAATGCGGTTGCCGGCGCGGATCTGCGCGTAGTCGCGGACCCAGCGCAGCAGGTTGTTGGCGATGCGCGGCGTGCCGCGGGAACGCGCGGCGATTTCCGACGCGCCCTCGGCGGAGATGTCTACGTTCAAAATGCGCGCGGAACGGATGACAACCTCCGCCAGCTCCGCGGGGGAATAGTAGTCGAGGCGGTGGGCGGCCCCGAAGCGCGAGCGCATCGGCGCGCTCAGCAGGCCGCTGCGGGTCGTCGCCCCGACCAGCGTGAACCGCGGCAGGTTCAGCCGCACGCTGCGGGCGTTGACGCCCTGGTCGAGCACGATGTCAATGACGTAGTCCTCCATCGCCGAATACAGGTATTCCTCGACGCTTTTCTGGATGCGGTGGATCTCGTCAATAAAGAGAATGTCGCCCTTTTCCAGGTTGGTCAGCATCCCGGCGAGATCGGCGGGCTTCGCCAGCACGGGTCCGGACGTGGCCTTGACGTTGGCGCCCATGGCCGCGCCGAGAATGTAGGCCAGCGTGGTCTTGCCCAGCCCCGGCGGGCCGCACAGCAGCACGTGGTCCATCGCCTCCCCCCGCCCCGAGGCCGCCGCCACGCTCAGCTCCAGCCGTTCGCGAATCTTCGCCTGACCCACAAAGTCGGCAAAGCGCCCCGGCCGCAGCGTGAGTTCAAACTCCTCGTCCGGTCGGTTCAGGGTTTCGGCTAGGGGTCGTTCGGCCATGGGTGCGCATTCAAACAAAAAGGCCCGTGCAAGACAAGCACGGGCCGAAAATGGTGCACCCGGAGGGACTCGAACCCACACGCTTTTAAGGGCATAAGAACCTGAATCTTACGTGTCTGCCAATTTCACCACGGGTGCATCGGTTGTGAAATCGAACGGGACCATACCAGCCCCCTCCCCCCGAGTCAATGGGGGGACGGAGGTTTTTTCGCCCGGCCCCGGCCCCCGGCGACGGCGGGCGGGAAAAATCGCCCCCTTCTTGTCATTGCCGAATGCGCCGCATTGGTTATAGTGTTGGAAAACAGAACCGATCAGGAGAACCCGCCTCATGAATAAACGCATTGTCTTTGTACTGGCCACGTGGCTGACCTTGGGACTGACCGCCGGGGCCGCCGAACCGGCCGCACCTTCCCCGACGGCCCTGGACCGGGAAATCGGCGACCTGACCGACCAGGTCCGCCGGAACGCCGACCAGCTGGCCGACCTGCTGGAACGGGTGGACCGGCTGGAACAGCGCATGGGCGAGAGCTTCCAGCCGCCTTCGCCGTTCAATACCGTCGAGCGGCGCCTCGACGACCTGGAGAAGGATGTGGACCGCCTGAAACGCTGAGGCTCCGCCGGCCGCGATGAAATACCTGGACTACTACGCCGTCCTCGGCGTGCCGCGCGACGCCGGCGCGGACGCCATCAAGAAGGCGTTCCGCAAACTGGCGCGGCAGTACCATCCCGACGTCAACCGGACCGGGGAGGCCGAGGCCAAATTCAAGGAAATCAACGAAGCCTACGAGGTGCTCTCCGACCCCGAGAAACGCAAGCGCTTCGACGCCCTCGGCCGCCACTGGAAAACCGGCCAGGACTTCACCCCGCCGCCGGGGTGGGGCGGATTCGAAGGCGCCAGCAGCGGCCCCGGCGGCATCCATTTCGACTTCGGCGGGGCCGGCGGCGACTTCAGCGACTTCTTTTCGGCGCTGTTCGGCGACCTGAACCGCCCGGGCGGCGCGCGCCGCGGCGGCAGCCCCTTTGGCGGGTTCGGGGGATTCGAGGGCATGGGCGAAGACCGATTCCGGCCCCGCGGGCAGGATTTCGAAGCCAACCTGACCGTTTCAATCGAGGATCTGGTCAACCGCGAACCGAAAAGTCTGTCGCTTCAGGTTCCGGACGTCCGGCCCGACGGGACGATGGCGCACAAGGCCCGGACGTTCCAGGTGCGGATTCCGCCCGGCGCCACCGAGGGCACGCGCATCCGGCTGTCGGGCCAGGGCCATGCCGGCGGCAACCTGTACCTGAACCTGCACGTGGCCCCCCATCCCCTCTTCCGCCTGAACGGCCACGACCTGGATCTCGTCGTGCCCCTTGCCCCCTGGGAAGCGGTGCTGGGAGCGAAGGTGCGCATCCCCACCCTCGAAGGCCGGGCCTCGCTGGCGATCCCGCCGGGCACCCAGGGCGGCGCACGCCTGCGGCTGGGAGGCAAGGGACTCCCCGACCGCCAGGGCCGCCGCGGCGATCTCTATGTCACCGTGCGCATCGCCATCCCCGACCGCCCCACCGCGCGCGAAAAAGAACTCTTCGAGCAGCTTTCCCGCGAATCCCCCTTCCATCCCCGGCCGGAATGAGAATGCTGCCACTGTCCGGCCGCTGCGGACGCATCTGCGGTTAGGTGCGCGCCCCAGTCATATTGAGCGAAGGCGCGCAGCGCCGGAGTCGAAATCACTTGTCCCGCCACCGCGAGATCTCGGCCCCATCCCAATGGCCGGCCTGCGGGACCAAGCCGAGATCCCTCGACTCCGCCTTCGCGCAAGGCTTCCTCCTTCGCCAAGGCTATGGCGGACAAGTCGGCGGACAAGTCCGCTCGGGATGACAGCCGGACAGCCTGTTGGCTTCGTGGCACGCGGCTCCTGTCGCGTGCGGTTGGAAGGATCCGCGCGGGACGGGAGCCCCGCGCTACGAGGGCCAATTCTGGCGACACCTAATCGCAGATTCGCTGCCCAAAACTGGGCGGGGTGTTCATTGACATACGCGCAAACGCTTTGGTAAAAGTGGCCTCGTGTCGAGTGGCATTTCCATGGCAGCCCGGATTTCCATCGCCCGGAGGCGGTGCCTGACGGCGTTAAGCGCGCTGGCCGCCGGCGCCGCCCTGGCCGCGCCGCCGGCCGCCGGCCCGGCGCTGCGGGCGGAAATCCTCCGCGTGGACCGTTCGTTTATTCCCAGCCAGGCCACGCCCATCCCCGGCGCCGGCGTGCGCGCGTTCCGCGATCCGGCCGCCGGCTCCGCCGGCAGCGAACAGTTTGACATCCACTGGCTGGCGCCGCCGCCGGGCCTTCCGCCGGGCGCCGTCCTGATGCTGGAGGCGATCCACGCCCAAAGCCCGGCGGTGCAGAACCAGGTGCGGCCGTTGCCGGGGCGCTCCGCCGGACGAATGCACTCCACGCTGACCATTCCCGCCGGCGAGGTGAAACGCGCGGGCCGGGTGCACTCCTGGCGCATCAGCCTGGCCTGGCGCGGACGCATTCTGGCGCGGCAGGCGTCCTCCAACTGGCCGCGGTAACTCCATGACCCCTCCCCCTTCATCCGGAAACCAGATCCTGGCCGCCACGGTGGACCACTGCACCATGGTCGCGGTGATCGGCGCGGCCACCTTCCGCCTCGCTCCCGCCTTCCGGCAGGCCACCCAGGCCGCCCGCCTCGCCGGCAGCCATCTCATCGTCGTGAACATGCAGGCCTGCACCGCGCTCGACAGCACCTTCATGGGATCGCTGGCTTCGCTCGGCCTGTCCGGCCGGCAGACCGGCGCCACCCCCGCCGTTCTCATCAATCTCTCCCCCCACCTGGCCGGCCTGCTCCAGGGCCTGGGCGTCAGCCGCATTCTGAAATCCTATCCGACCGGCGGACTGCCCGACGGCATGGGCGACCTGTCGCGCTTTGTGGACAACCTGCAGCCCGTGGAAACCGCCCCCCAGGCCCCCCGCGACATGGCCGCCCTGATGTATGACGCGCATGAAACCCTGACCCGCGTCGACCCGGAAAACATCCAGCGCTTCAAGGATGTGCTGACTGTCCTCCGCCAGGAAGCCGGACAGGGACCGGCTTCTCCGGCGGCCCCGGACACCTGAGCCATGCTGCGCCGCAGTTTCCGATTCCAGTCCGAACTGGCCGCCCTGGTGGACGCCGTCCTCGTGGCCGGAACCCTGCTCGCCGCCCTGGCCACCCACAAGGTGCTGGCCTGGCTCTTTCCCGACTGGTTCGCCACCTTCGACATGTTCTGGAGCAACGCCTGGATCTATGTGCTGGTGGTTCCCGTCTGGAGCTTCATTCTGGATTTCTCCGGCCTGTACCGGCAGTTCATCGGCCTCTCGCCGGCCAACGTGATGCGCCGGGCCGCCAAAGGCGGCCTGCTGAGCCTCGCCGTGCTGCTCGGCCTGCTCTATGTCCTGAAACTCCACATGGTGCCCCGCACCATCCTCGGCATCCACTGCCTGTATTCCATCGCCGCCATTTCCCTGCGCGCCCTCTATCTGCAGCCCTTCCTGCTGCGCCTTGAACCCCGCCGGCGCCTGCTGCTCGCCGGCAGCCCCGCCCAGGCCGCCTGGGTCTGCGACTGGCTGCACAATCCCCAGCATGCGCCGTTTTTCGAAATCGCCGGCTTCCTGCCGCCCGCCGGCCAAGCCGCTCTCGCCGGCCTGGACGTGCCCGGCGTCCTGGAACGCTTCTCCGACGTGCTGCACGCCAGCGTGGTGGATGCCGTCATCCTCCTGCCCCGGGATCTGCCCTATGGCCGGATCGAAGCCTGCCTGAAACAGTGCGAAACCGAAGGCATCGAGGCCTGGCTGCTGCCGGACTTCCTGCACACGGCCATCGCCCAGGTCACCCTCGACGAACTTGCCGACGAGCCCATGCTGCTGTTCAGCACGAGCCCCAAATCCCCCTGGGCCCTGGTCCTCAAGCGGGCGCTGGACCTGGTGCTGTCCGCGCTGGCGATGGTGCTGTTCTCGCCCCTCATGCTCGGCATCGCCATCGCCATCCGCGCCACGTCGCCCGGCCCCGTCCTGTTCCGCCAGCGGCGCAGCACGATCCGGGGGCGCACCTTCGACATGCTGAAATTCCGCACCATGGTGCCCGACGCCGAAGCCATCCGCGACGAACTCCAGGATCACAACGAAGTCACCGGCCCGGTCTTCAAAATCAAGGACGATCCGCGCATCACGCCCGTGGGCCGCTGGCTGCGCCGCTATTCCCTCGACGAACTCCCCCAGCTCTGGAACGTCCTCAAGGGCGACATGTCGCTCGTCGGCCCCCGCCCCCCCATTCCGGCCGAAGTGGAACAATACGAAAACTGGCAGCGCCGCCGCCTGAGCATGCGCTCCGGCTGCACCTGCCTCTGGCAAGTCGGCGGGCGCAACGAGCTTTCGTTCGAGGACTGGATGCGGCTGGACCTGAAGTACATTGACACCTGGACCCTGGGACTCGATTTCCACATCCTGTTCAAGACCATCGGCACCGTCCTGCGCGGCACGGGATACTGACCGCCATGCCCCCCGCCCCGTCTGCACGCCCCTGCGTCTTCTTCGACCGCGACGGCATCGTCAACCAAAGCCCCGGCCCCGGCTATGTCAACCATCTAGACGACTTCCGCATCCTGCCCGGCTTCGCCGACTGCGTCCGCGCCGCCGCGGAAAAAGGCCTGCCCGCCATCGTCGTGACCAACCAGCGCGGCGTGTCCCGCGGCCTCACCCCCCCGGACCAGCTCGAGGCCATGCATCAGCGGCTGCGAGCGGAACTCGCCCGCGAGGGACTCGCCCTGCTCGACCTTCTTGTCTGCTCCGCCGACGACCCGGCCCATCCCGACCGCAAGCCCAATCCCGGCATGCTGCTCGCCGCCGCCAGCCGTCATCACCTCGACCTGTCCCGATCCTGGATGATCGGCGACCGCGAAAGCGACGTGCAGACCGGCCGCAACGCCGGCGTGGCGGTCACCGTCCTGGTGGAT
>JAHDSS010000223.1 GCA_018432565.1 Kiritimatiellia bacterium | reverse complement strand
TCGACGCCGGAGGAGGCGTCGAAGGCGGCGGCGCGGGAGTCGCGGGCGGCGGCGGCGAGATTTTCGGCGTTGAGACCGCCGGCGATGGCGAAGGGGCGGAATTCGGCGAGAGGGGCGGCTTTGCTCCAGTTCCAGGCGATGCCGGTGCCGCCGGGGAGCGCGCCGCGTCCGCATTCGACCAGAACGCCGGCTTTCAACGGCAGGGCGCGACCGGCGCTGAGCAGGCCGGGGCCGGTGCGCTTGATGGCCTGGATGACGTGAAAGCCTTCGCGGAGGAGGGCGGCGCAGGTTTCAACGGTTTCTTCGCCGTGCATCTGAATGGTGTCGAGGCGGGCCTCGCGGGCGATCTGCAGCATGAAGGCGATGGAGGCATTGACGAAGACGCCGACGCGCGCGATCTCGGGGGGCAGGCCGTCGAACAGGCGGCGGGCCTGCTCGGCGGAGACGTTGCGTGGGCTTTTCCTGTAAAAGACCGCGCCGAGGGCGCCGGCGCCGGCGTCGGCCGCCGCCAAGGCGTCGGACCGCCGGGTGATGCCGCAGATCTTGACGTGGGGGAGAGGCATGGGGTCAGGGAAAGAGTGGAATGGTGGAATGATGGAATGAAGGGAGAATGGAATGATGGAATGATGGAATGGTGGAGGGAAGGCAGATGGAAACTTGAAACTGGAAACTGGGGGAGTCGTTGTCGCCAGGAGTCGATGGCGTCGGTGGAGTCAGCGGGTTCATTCTGGATTCCGGCCTCCGACCTCTGAAACCTTCAGGGACGTCCACTGCCGGAGGAGTTCGGCGGGGTTGGGGGCTTTGACAAGGGCTTCGCCGATGAGGAAGCGGCGGAGACCGGAGGCGAGGGCTTGCCGGATGTCGTCGGCGGAATGGATGCCGCTGGCGGCGACGGGGGCGGAGCCCCGGGGGAGCCGGTTGGCGAGGCGGGCGGCCTGGGAGGTGTCGGTGCGGAAATGGGCGAGGTCGCGGTTGTTGATGCCGACGACAGGCGGGGCGAGATCGAGGATGCGCCGGGCATCGGCTTTGTCATGGATTTCGACGAGGCATTCGAGGCCGATGCCCTGGGCGAGGGCGGTGAGGGAGGCAAGCTGGTCATCCTCGAGGATGCGGACGATGAGGAGCATGGCGTCGGCGCCCATGGCGGCGGTTTCGTAGACCTGATAGGGATCGAGGATGAAGTCCTTGCGGAGGACAGGGAGGTCGGTAACGCGGCGGGCGCGTTTCAGGTCCTGGGCGGAGCCCTTGAAGAAGGCGGGTTCGGTGAGGATGGAAAGAGCGGCGGCGCCGCCCGCTTCGTAGGCGGCGGCAAGATCGGCGGGATCGAGATCGGGGCGGATGTCGCCGAGGGAGGGGGAGGCGCGCTTGATTTCGGCGATGACGCGAACGCCGGGACGGGCGAGGGAGGCGGCGAAGCCGCGGAAGTCGTCGCGCTTGGCGGCCAGGCGTTCGAGATCGGCCTGCGGCCGCAGGCGGCGGGCGGCGGCGACTTCGGCCCGCTTGGCGGCGAGGATTTGGTCGAGGAAGGACATGAGAGTTTAGACAGGATTAACAGGATTAACAGGATGGACAGGATAAACAGAACTGAAATCCGGGAGTTGAAAATGGGATTGAGATCGCGGGTTGAATCCTGTTCATCCTGTAAATCCTGTCATCCTGTCTGGTTTTAGGCTTTTGAGAATGCCACGAGCTGTTGGAGCTTGTCGAGGGCGGCGCCGGAGTCGATGGATTCGGCGGACTGTTTCAGGCCGTCGGCGAGGTCGGTGCAGCGGTTGGCGGCGAGGAGGGAGGCGGCGGCGTTGAGCAGGACGATGTCGCGCTTGGGGCCGGTGACTTGGCCTTCGAGAATGCCGCGGGTGATCGCGGCGTTGTCGGCAGGTTCGCCGCCTTCGAGTTCTTCGTTGGTGCAGGTTTCGCCGAAGAAGGAGACGGGGTCGATGTCATAGGTTTTGATGGCGCCGTCTTTGAGTTCGGAGCAGCGAGTGGTGGTGGTGAGGGTGATTTCGTCCATGCCGTCGTGACCGTGGACGACAAGGACGCGGCGGGAGCCGAGTTTCTGGAGGACGGCGGCAAAGGCCTCGGTGAGGTCGGGGGCGAAGACGCCGAGGAGCTGGCAGGGGGCGCCGGCGGGGTTGGTGAGGGGGCCGAGGAGGTTGAAGAGGGTGCGGATGCCGAGCTGCTTGCGGACGGGCCCGGCGAAGCGCATGGCCTTGTGGAAGGTGGGGGCGAACAGGAAGGTGATGCCGATTTCGTTGAGGGCCTGCTCCATGACTTCGGGGTCGGCGGCGAGATTGAGGCCGAGGCATTCGAGGCAGTCGGCGCTGCCGCTTTTGCCGGAGCTGGCGCGGTTGCCGTGCTTGGCGACGACGGCGCCGGCGCCGGCGGCGACGAAGGCGACGGTGGTGGAGATGTTGAAGGTCATGCCGCCGTCGCCGCCGGTGCCGACGGTGTCGAGGGTGTCGGGGGCGAGGGACTGGATGCGGGTGGCGGCGGCGCGCATGGCGCGGGCGCCGCCGGCGATTTCGTCAATGGTTTCGCCCTTGGCGGCGAGGGCGGCGAGGAAGCCGCCGATCTGGCCTTCGGTGAAGGCGCCGGAGAGGATGGCGTGGACGGCTTCGAAGGATTCGTCTTCGGTGAGGTCCCGGCGGGCGATGAGTTTTTTGAGGAGGGCGGGGATGTTCATAGTAAGGCCTCGGAAGGGTTCAGGGTTCGGGGTTCAAGAGAGAACCGAAGACATTTTCACCACAGAGGGCACAGAGGGGCACAGAGCAAGTTCTCATTACATTCTCTGTGAAACTCTGTGTTCTCTGTGGTGAAGACGGCTGTTTCAGAGTTTTCCACGGTGTGGAAAACTTTTTTCCATGGCGTGGAAAAATACCGGAAAAATTTTCCATGGTACGGAAAAATACTAAATTACGGGACTGACCCCTATGTTTCGGATTTGGGTAGGGCGAACCGTCCCGGTGAGCCGAGATCCCGGCTCGGCGGGGACGCCTCGCCCTACCTGCCAGGCGGGGCTCCAAGTGGCCTCTGCTCTCTCCCCGTGGCTTCATTCTGACTCCTGACTTCTGACTCCTGAATTCTCGGAATTTCGCAGGAAATTCCGGAGGATCCGCTTGCCGACGGGGGTCATGATGGATTCGGGGTGGAACTGGATGCCTTCGACGGGGAGGGTGGTGTGGCGCAGGCCCATGATTTCGCCGTCGTCGGTGGCGGTGGCGGAGATGGCGAGGGTGTCGGGGAGGGAGTCGTTTTCGATGGCGAGGGAGTGGTAGCGCATGGCCTTGAAGGGGCGGGAGTCGAGGCCCTTGAAGACGCCCTGGCCGTCGCAGGCGATTTCGGAGACTTTGCCGTGCATGAGTTTCCGGGCGTGGACGACGGTGGCGCCGAAGACGAGTCCGATGGCCTGGTGGCCGAGGCAGACGCCGAGGATGGGGATGTGGCCGGCGAAGGCGCGGATGGCGTCGCAGGAGATGCCGGCGTCTTCGGGGCGGCCGGGGCCGGGGGAGATGACGAGGGCGGAGGGGGCGAGCGCTTCGATGTCGGCGACGGAGAGGGCGTCGTTGCGGACCACGCGGACATCGGCGGACATCTCGCGGAGGTATTGGACGAGGTTGTAGGTGAAGGAGTCGTAGTTGTCGATCATGAGGATCATGGGAGTTTCCAGAGGTCAGAGGTCAGGGTTACGATTAGGATTAGGATTACGATTAGGAGTTAAGATTGGGATTGTTGGGCGGTTTGGAGGAGCTGGAGGGCGCGGGACATGGCGGCGGCCTTGTTGAGGGTTTCCTGGAGTTCGGTGTCGGGGTCGGAGTCGGCGACGATGCCGGCGCCGGCGCGGATGGTCAACCTGCCGTGTTCGGCGACGGCGGTGCGGATGCAGATGCAGAAGTCCATGTTGCCGTCGAAGGAAAGGTAGCCGACGGCGCCGCCGTAGGGGCCTCTCGGTTCCTTCTCCAGATCGGCGATGATTTCCATGGCGCGGATTTTGGGGGCTCCGGAGAGGGTGCCGGCGGGGAAGGAGGAGGCGAGGAGGTCGAAGGCGTCGTGGCCGGGTTCGAGGTCGGCGGTGATGTTGGAGACGAGATGCATGACGTGGGAGTAGCGTTCGACGATCATGAGGTCGGTGACCTGGACGGTGCCGGGGAGGGCGACGCGTCCGAGTTCGTTGCGGCCGAGATCCACCAGCATGAGGTGTTCGGCGCGT
>JAHDSS010000250.1 GCA_018432565.1 Kiritimatiellia bacterium | reverse complement strand
GCCTTTGACCGGCTGTGGGGCGCGCGCATGGGGCCCATTCTGGCGGCCCACCTGGCCGAGACGGAATCCGCGGAACTGGATGTGTGGTGGGCGGGGAGCGGAGCGGAGGATGACGAGTTGACGGGGCGTCTGCGCCGGCTGCTTCCGGCCGGTCTGGCTCTTCGCCACGAGACGGTTCGCCAGCCGGCCTCGCTGCTGGCCCGGGCGTTGGCCCGGCGCGCGGCGAACGGGGCCGGCGTGAATTTCTGCACGGGGGAGTTTGCGCATCCCGCGCGGCTGCGGAAAGAGGGGCGCGCCCGGCGCGCGGCGGTGGCAGGAGCGGCGGCGGCGGCGCTGGCGGTGCTGGGGTTGAATGCGGGCGAGGCGGTGCTGCGCCAGCGCCGCGACGCCGGCCAGCAGGAGCGCCTGACGGCGGCCGCCCGGGCGATCGCCGGGCCGGTTGTGCCGCGCGGGCAGGAAGTGCTGATGGCGGAGCGCGCGCTGGCCCGGCGGGACGAGGAGACCCAGGCGTTCCGCCGCGCGCTGGATCCCGAAGGCCTGGAAGCGCAGCTGGTCGGGGTGCTGGAAGACGCGGCGGCGCTGGACCTGGATGTGTCCCGCCTGGCGCTGTCGCCGCTGGCTCTCGCGATGGAGGGATCCGCCGCCTCCATCCAGGCGATCGAGCGGCTGACCGAACGGCTGGAAGCCCGCGGCTGGGCCGTGCAGTCCGATACGCCCGGGCGCACGTCCGACGACCGCCAGCGGTTCATTCTGAAGGGAGCGGCGCGCCATGAAGGCTGAACGCGCCTGGATGGCGGGAGCGGCGGGGCTGGCGCTTGCGGCGGTGGCCGCCAGCCTGCACATGGGGCTGTCGGCCGGCCGGCATCGGGAGATTCTCGGCCGCAAGGCGGGCGATCTGGCGCGGATTGAACAGATGGCGAACCGCTGGGCGCGCGAAGACGCCTACCGGGCCCGGCTGGAATCGCTGGGGGCCTGGCAGCCGGCGGATCTGGATGCCCTCGCCGCGAGCACGATCGGCGCGGGGGCGGTGCGCCTGTCTCCGCGTCCGGCTGTTCCGGCGGCGGACGGCTGGCAGCGCCGGGAGGTGGCCGTGGAAATTCCCCAGGCGGCCTATGCCGAGGCGGTCCGGTTTTTCGCCGCCGCCGCCGATACGCTCCCCGCCTGGCGGCTGAAGGAAATCGAGCTTCGCCCTTCCGCCGAAGCCGGGAGCGGATCGCTGACCGCCGTGCTCGAAGCGCTGGAAAAGAAGCAGCCCTGAACGGCCCTGCGCGGGGTAACATGCGATTGGGTTCGTACGGCATGCACCCAATAGCCGATGCGCCCCAACAGCCAAGCTACGGATTTCACAGCGCGGCGGAGCCGCAACCAAAGAAGCAGAGCCACGAAAAACACAAGAAGCCACAAAAAGGGAGCCTTAAATGGAAATCAACAAACTGTGCGATGTGGTTAGGGAGACGAGTTTTGCGATCCATACCTATCACCGGCACGGGCATTTGGAGAAAATATATGAGAATGCATTGGCTCACCGCTTGCAGAAACTTGGGTTGAAAGTAGCACAACAGCATCCGCTGGCGGTGTATGATGAGGACGGGACGGAATTAGGCGTGTATTACGCCGATTTGTTTGTGGAGGAACGTTTGATCGTTGAGCTTAAGGCATGTAAAACCACAACCGATGAGCATGTCGCCCAGCTTCTGGGCTATTTAAAATCATCCCGCATTCATGATGGACTTCTAATCAACTTCGGTGCCTCAAAATTGTTTGTAAAAAAATATGTCATGGGTTTCGATCAGGTGAAAGAAGGCAATTAGTCTTTGTGTCTTTTGGTGTTTTTGGTGGCCATGAGGGTTTTCGTTTGGCTTGCCCGTAAAATGAACATCTCAACTTGTATGTGGGCAATGTGTTCGAACGAAAACCGTGCATGAATAACAAGAAATTGGTGGATAGTAGTACGGATGATACGGATTCGGATTTGGGGATATTTCCCGGATTTTCCACGGTGTGGAAAAAAGTTTTCCATGGCGTGGAAAACCCGCCAGAAAATTTTCCATCCCTGCCGAGCCGGACTGTTCTGAAAACACCTTTCTTGACGCAGCCCTGATCCTGACACGATTCGAACGGAAATGGAGTTTGCATCGGGCCGGGGGGATGGCAGAATGCGGGGCGTGGCGCCGCGTCCGGCGGCGGCCCGAACAGGAGGCCCGATCACATGGATAACCAGGAATTTTCTCCGCCGCCGATGCCCGACCCGTTGAACGCGGCGCGCCTGCGCCGCCCCGCCCGCCGCGGCAAGGGGCCGGGGCTGGGCTTTTTGGCGATGCCGCTGGCCATTCTGGCGGCGATCCTGTTTCTGCCGGTGTGGTTCTGGTTTTTCTGGCGGATCGAGCCGGGGCCGGGCCAGATCGCCATCCTGATCCGCAAAACGGGGACAGAGTTGCCGTCGGGGCAGATTCTGGCTCGGGAGGAGGGGCAGAAGGGCATCCAGCTCGACGTGCTGGCGGAAGGGCGCTATTTCCGCAATCCCTACACATGGGGGTGGCGCTATTCCACGATCACGGACATTCCGGCGGGCAAGCTGGGGGTGCAGACGCGGCTGTACGGGCAGGAGCTGGAAGGCGGGCAGATCCTGGCGCCGGAGGGCTTCAAGGGAATCGTGCCGGAGGTGCTGCGGCCGGGCAAGTACCGGATCAATCCGTATGCGTACAGCGTGCAGCCGTTTGACGCGATTACGATCCGGCCGGGATTCGGCGGGGTGATGACGTCGCTGACGGGGGCCGACGTGCTGAATGGCAGTGTGCCGGAAGAGGAACGCAACACGTTCCTGGTGAAGGAGGGGATGAAGGGGGTGATGCCGGAGATCCTGGACGCGGGCACCTACTACCTGAACCCGTACATGGTGGTTGTGACGGAGGTGAACCTGCAGAGCCAGCGGTTTGAGATGAGCGGGGAGGACGCGATCAGCTTCCTGACGCTGGACGGATTCACGGTGAACGTGGAAGGCACGATCGAGTACGCGCTGGCGCGGGACCAGGCGTCGCGGCTGATCCACCAGGTGGGCGACATGGAGGACATCCTCAAGAAGATCGTGCTGCCGAAGGCGCGGGGGTTCAGCCGGATCGAGGGCAGCAAGAACCCGGCGAAGAACTACATTGCCGGGACGACGCGGCAGAAGTTCCAGGACAACCTCGAGGCGCACCTGATGGCGCAGTGCAAGCCGTGGGGAGTGGACATCAAGTCGGTGCTGATCCGGAACATCACGCCGCCGGATGCGATTGCCAGCATCATCCGGGACCGGGAGGTCGCGGTGCAGGATGCCGTGAAGTACGGCCAGCAGATCGAGCAGGCGAAGTCGGAGGCCGAGCTGGTGAAGCAGGAGATGCTGGCGGTGCAGAACAAGGAAAAGGTGGAATCGGAGACGCAGCGGATCCGGGCGGTGATTGCGGCGGACCAGGAGCGGGAGGTCAAGCTGACGCGAGCCAACCGGGACCTGGAGGTCGCCAGGCTGGAGAACGCGGCGGCCAAGGCCCAGGCAGAAGCGAAAATTCTCAAGGCGCAGGCCGAGGGCAACGTGATCCGGATGCGCTACGAAGCCGAGGCCGGCGTGATCGCCGACCGGGTGAAGGCGTTCGGCACCGGGTTGAATCTGGCGCGGAACGTCTTTTATGAACGGGTCGGGCCGAAAATCCGATCCATCCTGAGCGGAGACCAGGCCGACGGCCTGGGCGGGTTGCTGAGAGCCTATGTGCCGGCGGCGGCGAAAGGGGGTGCGCAGTGAAAACCGGAATCAAGATGGCGCTGGTGCTGGCGGCGGTGATCGCGGGCGTGTGGGTCGTGTGGCTGTGGGGATTCTGCCGGTTCTACGTGGGGCCGGACCAGATGGCGGTGATCACGGCGAAGACCGGCGAGAACCTGCCGCCGGGGCAGATCCTGGCCAAGAAGGGCCAGCGGGGCATCCGGGAGGATGTGCTGGGCGAGGGCCGGCATTTTCTGAACCCGTGGCTCTACGAGCGGGACATCCGGTCGGTGACGGTGATTCCCCCGGGCAAGGTGGGCGTGGTGACCTCGAAGGTCGGCGAGGAACTGCCGGAAGGGGAATTCCTGGCGGAGCGCGGCCAGAAAGGCATCTGGCGGCACGTGCTCGGGCCGGGCAAGTACCGGATGAATCCGGTGGGCTACCAGATTGACATCGTGGACGCCATCAGCATCCCGATCGGCTACGACGGCGTGGTGACCTCGCTGTCGGGCCGTCAGACGCCGAAGAACGCCTTTGCCGGGACGGGCGAGAAGGGCGTGCGCAGCGACGTGCTGCAGCCGGGGCTGTATTTCGTGAATCCGCGGGAATACAAGGTGGACGTGCTGGAGATCGGCGTGAACCAGGTGTCGCTGATGGGCAAGGGCGGCGGGGCGGTGATCACCAAGGCGCTGCAGACCACGCACAACGTGGCCATGGAGCGGCTGCAGCAGAACGTCCTGCAGGAGCAGCAGGCGAAGCGCGAAAGCTACATGCAGTCCGAATCCAGCTCCGGCATGCGCCTCGGGCGGCTGCTGCCGGCCTCTTCGCCGGTCAGGAGCAAAACGCGCGGAAGGTATGCGGATGCCGAGGCTTCGGAACAACTGGCGTCGGCCCCGGCGGCGCAGGCCCCGGCGTCGCTGTCGTTCGTGCTGAATCAGTTCGTGGAGTTTCCGTCGCGGGACGGCTTCGAGATCAGCCTGGACATGACGGTGGAATTCGAGTTGCTGCCGAAGGACATTGCGTGGCTGTTCCGGACGTATGGGGATCTGCCGGCGGCGGTGGACAAGGTGATCATGCCGCAGATCCTGTCGGTGTCGCGCCTGAAGGGGTCGGCGTACGGCGCGAAGGATTTCATCGTGGGCGAGGGCCGGGAGAAGTTTCAGAACGAGCTGACGGAAACCCTGGCCAGGACGCTGGAGGAAAAGCGGATCACGATCCACGCGGCGCTGATCCGGCACGTGAACGTGCCGGAACAGATCCTGGATCCGATCCAGCAGGCCAGCCTGGCGCAGGAGCAGGATCTGACCAACCAGGAGAAGCAGAACACGGCGAAGAAACTGGCGGAGCTGAATACGGAATTGAGCCTGATCGGGCAGCGCCGGGACCAGGTGGCGCAGGAGACCGAGAAGCTCAAGGCGCTCATCCAGGCCGACGAGGAAAAGCAGGTGGCGGAGATCCGCGGGGACACGATGCGGCAAACGGCGGAGATCGAAAAGCAGACCGCCGGGGTGCGCGCCGAGCGGATCACGACGCTGGGCACGGCCGACGCCGAAGTGGTCAAGCTGGTGCAGGGGGCCGAAGCCCAGGGCCAGCAGCTGAAGGTGAAGGCGTTCGGCGATGCCGAAGCCTACAACCTGTGGACGCTGGCGGGGGCGCTGAGCGACGATCTGTCGATCAACATTCTGCATGCCGGCCCGGGCACGCTGTGGACGGATCTGGAGAAAGCCGGGCTGGCCGAAATCGGCGCGGGGGCGG